>DASWKR010000029.1 GCA_036396535.1 Acidimicrobiia bacterium
CACCCACCGGATCACGACGCAGGTTGCGCGGTCTCGAGGCTCATGCCGACCTGGGACAGCACCGCGTTCGGCGACCAGGATCCGACATTGTTGCCGATGCCCCACACGGCGTTGTAGTTGAGCACTGTTGGCGAGACGTACAACGACGAAATCAACTCGCCCAATTCTTGCGCATAGGCGACCCGGGCGTCACCGGACAGTGCTCGCAGGGCGCTCTGACGTTCATGGATGTCGGGGACATGCCCTTCGCCCTCAGGACCGAGCATGGCCTCGCCGTTCGCCTGATCCCAGTGGTACTTCCCCAGGGTGGTCTCGTCGCTGAAGGCGGGAGGACGGCGGTGGATCTTCATGGCGCCGTAGATGTCCTCGGCGAGCGGCGGCCTGGCCGACATCTCCTCCATCGTTGCCAGGTCGATCGGGATGATCTCGGTCGTGACTCCGATCTCGTCCCAGTACGCCGCGAAGACCTCGGCGAGGAGGTCCCCCGAGACCCCCGACAGCGGCTGGGCGAACACCCGGAGGGTGAAGCCGTCGGCGTAGCCGGCCTCGGCCAGCAGCTCGCGGGCCCGGTCGGGATCGTAGAGCGTTTGGTCGAGGTCCCAGTCCTCATACTCGATGCCCTGGACGCCGGGGAGGATCGTTGCCGGCAGGCTGCCGGGCACCGCGACGGCGCGGCCGTCGAACAGCGTGTCGACCACTTCCTGGCGGTCGATCGCCAGAGAGAGCGCCTCGCGCACCTGGACGTTGGCGAGGGCGCCGACTTCGTCCTCGGAGAACCAGGTTCCCATGTTCATCAGGGTGATCTGGCCTCCGAACCGCTCCTCGACCGTCACGTCTTCGAGAGCGTCGATGTCGTTGGCGGTCTCGATCGAGATCGCCGCGATGTCGATCTCGTCGTTGCGCAGCATGGCTTCACGAGTTGCCGCTTCGGGGATCAGCAGCACCTGGAGCTCGTCGAAGCCGGGCACCGGTCGGAACGGATGCGAGTCCAGCGCAGTGAACGTGAACTCGTCACCGGGGGCGTAGGACTGGAACTGCCACGGACCGGAGCCGATGGGATTCTCGTTGAACTCGTTCCAACCCACCTCTTCGATGTAGTTCTTGGGCAGCACCAGGTTGGCGCTCACCTCGAGTGGCGAGAAGAACGGAATCAGGGCGTCGGCCGCGAAGACCGTCGTGACGTGGACCGTGTACTCGTCGACCAGCTCGATGTCGTCCGGGCTTTCCACGAGGTTCGGCCAGCGGGGATTGGTGGCAGTCTGAACGAGCTCTTCATCCATCCACGACTTCAACGTGAAGACGACGTCCTCGGCCGTGAGAGGATCGCCGTTGTGGAACTCGATGCCCTCTCGGATGTGGAGCGTCACGCCGAGGCCGTCCTCATCGATGTCCCAGGAATCTGCGACGCCGGGAAGCGACCCTCCGTCGACGTCGATCATGACGATGGGATCGAAGATGAGCACGCTCAGGTCGAGGGACGTGACGCCGTCCATGATGAGCGGGTTCAGGTTCTCCTCGGCGAAGTTGGGAAGGGCGACCCTGAGCACCTCACCGCGTGCGGGGCCCTCGTCCGGGCTCGTGGTCTCGGTGGTCTGCCCACCGCCCGGTGCGGCCGTCGTGTCGGTGCCCTCGTCGCTGTCTCCACACGCCGCCACCACCAGGAGCAGGGCGACTACCAGACCGGTGATTCCACGGAATCGATACATCTCTCACTCCCATCGATGAGATCAGCCCAATCCTCATCCTATCATACGAACATCCGAGCCTGACAACGGGACCGTGCTTGCCAGCGCGGACGCGCTGGCGCTTCGCCCGTCGCAGCGAGCGGCCCCGGGATCGATGTTGGCTCGCGTCGCCACCTCTCCATCGACAGGTATGGTGATGGGATGACAGGATATGAAACAACGTGACAGCCGACGGAGTCCACCTTGGGTCGATCGGGCTCGGCTGGTGGGGCGGGGTGCTCGCCAGTGCGACGCAGAAGCTGAACGGGGTTCGTGTCACCGGGTGCTTCGCCAGGAACCGGGAACGCCGCCAGGAGTTCGCCTCGAAGCATGGCTGCGAGCCGGCCGGCTCCCTCGACGCCCTGCTCTCTTCCGACATCGACGGCGTGCTGATCGCCACCCCTCACACGACGCACGCCGATCTCGTCGTCGCTGCGGCCAGGGCGGGCAAGCACGTCTTCGTCGACAAGCCGCTGACGCTCACCACCGATGAAGCCGATCGGGCGATCGAGGCGGCTCGCAAGGCCGGGGTGGTGCTCCAGGTCGGCCACAACCGCCGGCGCCAACCCGCCAACCGGAGGATCAAGGAGCTGATCGAGAGCGATTCGCTCGGCCAGGTGCTCGAGCTCGGTGCGGTGCACGATGCGCCGCTGCTGTTCAACCCGGCGTTGGCGGAGTGGCGCAGGAGGCTCGACGAGACGCCCGCAGGCGGCATGTCGGCTCTCGGGGTCCACCAGATCGACACATTCCATTACCTGGCCGGGCCGATCGCCCGGGTGGTGGCGCTCAGCAAACGATCGCTCCCGCAGGGCGAGGTGGACGATGTCACGTCGATCCTGCTCGAATTCGTGTCCGGCGCCGTCGGCACGCTGTCCACGTCGCAAGCGACGGGGCCTGCCGTGGATGTTGCGGTGTTCGGCACCGATGCGATTGCCCGAAACACGGGCGACGGTGCCCGCCTGACGATTCAGCGCCGCGGGACCACGGACCAGGAGGATCTCGAAATCGCGCAAATCGACACCGTGGCGGACGAGCTCGACGAGTTCGCCCGCTCGATCGACGGTCAGGCCACGCCGGAGACGGGCGGAGTGGAGGCGCGCGCCGCGGTGGCGGTCCTCGAAGCGATCGTCGCCAGCGCAGCCGAACGCCGCTGGGTCGACGTCGACCACGGCTGAGCAAGCGTCAGCGCGACGATTCTGCGGCGAGCGTCGACAGGCTGCGGTTGCGGAGCACCTCGGGGTTCCTATGGAGCGAGGCCGCGAAGAAGAAGTTCTCTGGGCGCACGACGGTGCGCACGAAGCCGGCGAGCCGTTTGCCCGACTCGATCGTGCTGAGCTGGGCGAGCGGTGACCCGGGCGGGACCGAGAGCACCTCGGCTTCGAACTCGGACGCCTCGACGATCTCGATCTGCAATTCGGCCGTGGTCAGCTCCAGTTGGTACTTGGTGGCGAGCTGGTTGAGGATTCCTGGGCCGCCGGGCTCGAACTCCGGGGGGGCGCCGACCGACAGCGTCCCTTGGATCCGGAGATAGAGCTGGCTGAGCGAGACCGTCGTGTCACCCGATGCGTGTGTCAGGGAGATCTCCCAGATGTCCTCGCGCGCCGCCATGTCGAGGAGGCGGCCGATGTAGCCGCCGACCGGCACTCGCCCGGCGCTGATCACGCGGCCGAGCCGATACGTCTCGGCACGAGGTGAGAACCAGTCCCCGGCGGCAGAGACGGCGTGGTACGAGACCTTCGGGCGGGTCACGATCGTGCCCTTGCCCTTGATGCGCAGCACGCGCCCCTCACCTTCGAGGATGTCCAGGGTCTTCCTCGTCACCGAGCGGCTGACACCGAACATCTCAGTGAGAGCCCCCTCGGCCGGGATCAGCTCGCCGACACCCCAGGTGCCGCGCTCGATCTCCTCTCGAAGGATCTCCGCCAGCTGGTGGTAGTACGGGAGCGGGCTGTTGAAGTCGATGCGACGCATGTCGCTTGGCGTGTGCACGCTGTGTCTCCTCCTCGCTCGCCTCAGTCACGTATCGGCTCTATCACAGCATTGTACCAGCGGACCCGCAGATGATATCCTCGCGTGCTAGGACACCAAGTCATTGCGGGAGGAGTACGGGTTGATCCGCCACGTTGCCATGTTCAAGTGGAGAGAAGGCGTCACGGACGACGAGAAGGTCGCCGCCCGCAACTCTCTCGCCGCCCTTCAGAACGAGGTTCCGACCATCATGAGGTACACCGTCGGCTTCGACATCGGGCGCAAACCCGCCAACTGGGATATGGTCCTCGTCGGCGATTTCGAGGATCGCGAGGCGCTCGAGGCCTACTTCGCCCACCCCACCATGAATGCGGCCTCCGACCTCGTCGCTTCGGTCACCCAGCGAGAGATCACGGCGAGGGTCCAGTTCGAGCTCTGAAACGAACCGGCACTGCGCCGGAGTACGCTGCTACCGGCCGCGGTGCCTAGTCGGACGACTCGCAGCTACTGCTTATCGTGTCGCTGCCCGCACCACCGATGCAAGAGTCCGTGCCACCCTGGCCATTCAACACGTCGGCGCCGCCCTGGCCCTTCAGCGTGTCGTCACCTGCTCCACCACGAATGACGTCGCCTCCCGTGCCCCCTTCGACCGTGTCGGGACCCGACCCGCTCCAAACGCGGTCACTTCCTGAGCCGGCGTTGATCGTGTCGGCGCCCCCGTGGCTGCAGATCTTGTCCTTGCCTCCGAAGGTCTTGATGTTGTCGCTTCCGCCCCGGGCGTAGACGACGTCACCACCCGAGGTCCCTCGGATACGGTCCTTCTTGGCGGTGCCTACGTGCGAGGCTCGGTCACTGTTGCACCGCGGCACCGCGGTGAGGTCGTCGACGGTCCAGTCGAGCACGTCGTCGGCGGCCATCCCGAGGATCGGGTTCTCGTAGTTGGCGTGGCCGAAGCCGGTCGAGGTGCACACGATGTCGAGCGGCTTGCAGATCGCAATCGTTCGATCGGCCACCCAGTCCGGGACGGGGAGGTCCCAGATCGACCGCAAGATGCCGGCGGACCCGGCCGGGGGATCTCCGTACTCGGTACCGGCCTCGCCCTGCTCGAAGACGGGGCTGGCCACGAGCACGACGGCATCGATCCGCTGGTTTGGCTCCATCTCGGTGAGAGCCAGGGTCACTGCGTTGGCGCCCTGTGAGAACCCGGCGAGCACGAACCTCGTCTTCGTTCCACAGCGTTCGGTGATGGCGTCGATCTTCTCCTGGACGTCGTCGGAGCCCTCGGCGACGCTGTCGAAATAGGGACCGATGATGGAGAACGCTCCGAGCGCCGGATAGTCGACGCCGACGGGCGCCGATCTCGCGAGACGCTTGCTTCCGGGGATCGCATGATCGTGGATGCGAGCTGCAAAGAGCCTGTAGAGCCGCTCGATCTGATCGCCCATGTTGAGAGGACCGGCGGCATCGTCGTTCTGACCAGAACCACGTGCCCCGATGAAGAAGACCTCCGCACAACCGTTGGCGGAATCCAGGGTCCATTCCTGCTGTGCATTGGGAGACTGACCTTCGTTCCAGATCGCTTCCGCGGTCGAGGCGAGCGCGACGACCATGCCAAATACGAGGCCGAGGACGAGGACGATTCTCCGCATACTGCGAGGGTAGACGGACGAGCACCGCCTTTGCTTGGGCCGAGAACCTCGAAACGACGTGGAGCACCTCTCATGCCTCATCGACGTGTCCGGCTGCTCCTTTCTGAGCAACCACCACGCCCGCAATCCGGAGAACACCACAGGCGGGCGCGGAGACCGGGTGGAGCCGATGGATCCCTCGGAAGCGACGGGTCGGCCTCGCATTGAGGTCTGCGACGCACAGTGCCGCCGCCGACTGCCTGCTCTCTTCGGCAGCTCGAGGCCCGGCGGCTCGGGTGCCGGCCGGCAGCACGTCTCCCGATCGGCGGGGCGTCTCGTAGAGTCTGGGCCCGCCGCCTGTGGTTGCGGCGATGCCGTACGAGTCGCCTGGCAGGGAGGCTGCGATGTGGATGGAGTGCTTCGCCGAGGACGCCCGGATCGAGGGTGACGACGCCGACACCATCGAGGAACGGTTCTTGACCCACGCCCGCGAGAGTCACGACTGGTCGTATCCCGAGCAGGCGCTCCGCAACTACGCCCGCAACTTCGCCGAGGCGACCGAGCGTCTCACCGGGTCCACAGAGCGACTCCCCGCCATCGGCGAGGTCACGGTTCATCCCGTGACCGAGGACCGGATCGACGACTGGCTCGGGTTCTTCGACCACGACGCCTTCGCAGGCAACCCGTCGTGGGCGTCGTGCTACTGCCTCGAGCCCCACGCCCCGGCCACCGACGACGAGCCGGAGCGCCCCTGGCGCGATATCCGCGCGACGATGGTCGAGCGACTCCGCACCGGCACGACGTTCGGGTACCTCGCCTATGTCGACGGGAGGCCCGCTGGGTGGGTGAACGCCTCGCCCCGCTCCGAGTATGGCCTCTACCGCGACGTCGATCCCGACGGCCCCGACCCTGCATCGGTCGTCGGTTTGTCGTGCTTCCTCATCGCCCCGCCATACCGTCGCCACGGCATCGCCGCCGCACTCCTCGACCGGGCGATCGCCGATGCAGCCGACCGGGGTGCCGACTCGATCGAGGGATATCCGAGGAACGCGAGCGAGGCAGATGACGACGCCGGCCACTTCCGCGGTCCGAGATCCCTGTACGACGCCCGGGGATTCGACCCTGTCGAGGTGCGCGAGCGCGACACCGTGATGCGAAGGGCCGTGTCGAGCTGACACTCCCGCCTGCGCATTTCACCCGTCGATGATCGAATCAGGCTGCGGAAGGTCGGCGGCCGCATGTCCAGACAGCCAGGCTGGGGCTCAGCCGGCTCCCGAGGTGCCGGCCAGGATCTCCGTGCTCATGACTTCGATGGTCAGTGCAGTCCCGCGCTGGTCGGCAGCCGAGAACGCCTCCGGGTCGAGCTTTTCACTCAGCTCAGCCAGGACCCCGCGAGCAACCTCGCTCACCGAGGTGCTCTCCGCCAGAAGGGACCGCTCGCTCGCCGGGTCGGCGAGGACGCTCGTCAGAATCGTCACAGCCTCCTCCGGGTTCCCGATCGCGGCCCGCGCCTGGGGCTGCGACCATCTCGTGCTGGTGGTCTGTCGCGGGATTGATGACCACGGGCCGCGGCTGTCCCGGTTTGCGGCGTGGGCCACGCGGAGGTCCGGTCTGCCAGGTGCCCCCTCGGCTCGTGTCGCAGGGCGACCGCTCGCCGGTCCCCCGCCGAGCGGGAGACAGCGTGTGTGGCCGTCCGTACGGTTGGCAGGCTTCTACGCAATCCCCCGGTCTCCGGGGGATCGACGAGCGCCGCAGGCCGAGTCGAGGGGGTCCGGCAGTGTCTGGCGGCCAAGTGCCCCCTCGGCTCGGGTCGCAGGGCGACCGCTCGCCGGTCCCCCGCCGAGCGGGAGACAGCGTTTGTGTGGCCGTCCGTGCGGTTGGCAGGTGTGTCCCTCGGTTCAGCTTCTTACGCTCATCCCCCGGTCTCCGGGGGATCGACGAGCGCCGCAGGCCGAGTCGAGGGGGCCGGGCAGTGTGTGGCGTCCCCGGTTTGCGGCGTCGGCCCGACGGTCCAGAGCCGAGGTCACGAGGACGACGCACCACTAGCGGTCCACGCCCCAGGCGACCTCGTGCTACTCGAGGCTCCGCGTCCTCCCGATGAGCAAGCCCCTCCCAGGGGTTGCCTACAGTCTGGTGGACAGTTGACGTGACGGGCGCTTCAGTCTCGGTCGACAACGATCACGGAAATCCGACGCCTGACCCGCCGACGGGGCGCGGCGGGGAGGTGGTGGCGATCCGGCAAGTCGACCGGCCACTACGGCTGGCCGAGGCGCTACTCGATGAGGGGTAGCAACACATGAGCGACAACGTCCTTGGCAGAGACGACCGTCCCCGCTTCTTCCTTGCTGGGAACGCGTCCGACCTCGCTCTCGAGCTGCCTGAACCGAGACACGATGTCGCCGTCCGTACCTTGGGGCGATCGCTCGCCGGGATGCAGAAGGAGGCACTGGTGGTGTCGAGCGCCACCGGCGCCGTCTGGAGGCTGGTGAGCGATGAGGGCCCCTACCTCAACGGTCACGACGAGGCACCGTTCCCGCTTGCGTTCCTGAGCGCCGGCATGGCGGCTTCCTACGTCACCGAGATCACCGAGCTGGCGCGTCAGCGCGGCATGCGGATCGGCGCGCTTCGCCTCACTCAGGACAACTACTACACGATGGAAGGGTCGGCCATCCAGGGGACCATGGTGGGGGGAGCACTGCCTCCTGAGTTGCAGGTCGAGATCGAAGCCGACGGCGACCGCGACATCCGCAGCCTGTGCGCCGACGCCGTCGATGCCTCGCCGCTCAACGGCCTACTCCGTGGCTCCAACACGAGCCGTTTCACGTTGACCCACAACGGAGAGGCGATCCCACCGGGAAGAGTCGCCCCGCTCGGTTCGCCGGCCTTGCCGGACCTCGCCGACTGGTTCGAGAAGGTCACGGTGGGTGGTCCCGACGCTGCCGACCAACTGGTGCTCCGCAGCGACCCGGCTGATCGGCACGACGGCGACGGAGGCCGCGGCTCGAGCCTGCAGGCCGAACAGCGACGGACCCTCCACGTCCGGGCGACCTGCGTCATCCGCGACGACGGCGTCAAGGACATCGAGATCACCCTGTTCAAGCCGACCGGTTCGAGCTTTCGCTTCCTGTCGGAGGAGCCGTCGCACGGTCAGCCCGGCCGAGCACCCGATGCCGCCACGCTCATCTCTGCCGGGATCGGGTTCTGTTTCATGACCCAGTTCGGGCGCTACGCGGCGATCACCAAGAAGCGGCTCGATCACTATCGGATCGTCCAGGACACACACTTCTCGCTCGGTGGGGCTTCCGGCCGGGCCGGAACGGCGGGCCGGGCCGATCCCGTCGACACCCACGTGTATGTCGACACTCCCGAGGACGAGGAGTTCTCGCGCAGGCTGCTGGAGATGGGTGAGCAGACCTGCTTCCTGCATGCACTGTGCCGAACCGACCTCGAGCCGCGGCTGACAGTGGTGGCCGGCTAGTCCCGAGGTCGACCAAGCAGCGCCGCGCCACCGCGACTCGTCGCCCACCCCGGCTCGACGACTGACCCCACCCCGAGACCATCGCACGCGCTGGAGGCGAGGTCCTTCGTCCCCTTCCGATAGTCTCCGGACCGTGCCCTTGGGAAGGAGCTGAGTGATCCCCTCGAGCGCCGAGCATCCGGATTCCTTCCATGTTCGTTCCGCTGATGGCACGCCACTCGCAGTATGGGTCGACGGTGACGGTCCTCCCATCGTCTTGGTGCACGGCTCCTTCGGAGATCACACGGCGTGGACGGTGCCGGTGGAGGAGCTCCGGAAGCACTTCACGACGTTCGCCATCGACCGACGCGGGTTCGGCGGCAGCGGCGACCGCCAGAGTTACTCGATCGAGCGTGACTTCGAGGACGTGGCGTCCGTTGTCGACGCCATCGCCACCCGGAAGGCAGCACCCGTTGCAGTGTGGGGCCACTCCTACGGAGCGAACTGCGCCATGGGTGGGGCAAGCATCTCCTCCAACGTCCATGGCCTCGTCCTCTACGAACCGAGCCTTGGGCTCACCTATCCGGCCGGCGCCATCGAGGCCGTTGAAGCGGCCCTGGCGGCAGGCGATCGGGAGAGCGCAATCGTTCGAGTGCTCCTCGATGTGCTCGAGATGTCACCCGAGGAGATCGACGCATTGCGATCGGGCCCACGCTGGCCGAATCTCGTGGCAGGCGCTCACACGGCGCCCCGGGAATGCCGAGCAGAGGAGACCTGGGTCTACGAGGCCGGCCGGTTCGATGCGATCAGCGCACCGACCTTGTTGCTCTCCGGCAGCGAGAGCCCCGAGCCGGTCATCGAAGCGACCCGGCGAGCGGCCCAAGCGATTCCCGGTGCCCGGGTTCACGTGCTCGAAGGCCACGGCCATTTCGCGCACCGCACCGACCCGACGATGGTCGTCTCGATCATCCGAGCGTTCCTGTCGGC
>DASWKR010000030.1 GCA_036396535.1 Acidimicrobiia bacterium
GCAGATGTCTACAACAAGATCGCTCACAAGCGTGTCCAACGGTGGGGAGCACTGAGGGACTCCGCTGACCATGGACACTTCGATGATTATTCCGCCGAGGAAGTCGCTCAGATGATAGAAGACACGAGGTCCTTCCTGGACGAGTATCTTGGCTAACGCCGTGGCGCATCTCAGTCCTGTCGCCGTGTACCGCTGGCATTACGGTAGCCTGACAAGGCGGTGATGTGAGGGTATCGCAGTATTACCAACTGGACGAGACCCAGCCATCATTGGACTTCGTCGACGTTGACATTCTTGGCGACACTCGCGTCTTTGTGGACCCCGGTGCTCTACGTCTCCTACCTTCAGCCTGGGGGGATCATTGCGTCTATCTCATTCAGGACTTCTTCCGTCGTGTGTTGACGGACATTCGGAACGGCAATGACACGAGGGCCCGCGACCTACTGCTCCAGCTCCGCGAACCCAACGAGACGCACTTGGGCCTATCACGTGAAGAAGCCCGCGGCCGGGCGCTCGGGCCAACGTCGGTGCGGAAGGTCTCGGAGGCACTTCGTGATAGTGAAGCGGTGAAGAGCGGCCTTCTTGAGGATCTTGAAGACTCCATTCTCATGGTTCCCGGCGTGGCCGAGGATGTCGTGTCCGACATAACTACAAACCTCATCCGCGGACCGTTGATTGACTATACCCAGGCGATGGCGACTATCCACGGAATACCCATTCAGCAAGGCGTCGAGTCAGGTCCGATCTGGGATGCCGTTGCGGGAACGTGGATCTCGGAATTCACTCAGCTTCCCATTACGTCGACCGGCAAGCTGCTGCTCGTCCCGAAAGTCATTGTGCGGCAGCACATGGACTACAAGGTTGATGAGTACTACCGCTACTACTTGATACCTCATCTGCAGGACGTCGAGCTAACAGCCAATAGCGAGCTTGTGCAGCTGCTAAAGAACGGACGTCGACGGGTGACCAAGAAAGACGTCGAAGCGAAGTACGGCTCCGGTAAGGGCACGATCGTCCGGGAAACCCGGAACCACCCCGAGGTTCTCGACCGGTATCGACAGTCCAAGCGTCGGAAGCCTCAGCCCCCAATGACACACGAGGACATCGCGACCGAAACGGCGACGGATGGTCCCGATTGGGCCGATCTTCTAGGAGACCTCACCGATTGCAGTCCGGGGACTCAGGACGCGAGTCGCTACCACCGCGCAGTCTTCGCACTGCTGAAGGCGCTCTTTTACCCGGCGTTGTCTCACCCTCGCCTTGAGCATGAGATACACGAAGGACGTAAACGACTCTCACATCTTCGTTGAATGCAAGAACTACAACACCGACATCGGCAATCCTGAGCTGGATCAGTTGGCCGGACGCTTCTCTTCGAGTCGGGGTCGTGTTGGCTTGCTCGTGTGCCGCTCCTTTGAAGACCGTGGCTTGTTCGTCAAGCGCTGCCGGGATACGGCATCTGATGGTCGTGGCTGGATTCTCGGTCTCGGCGACGCTGCCTTGACGGACCTTGCGACTGAGGCAGCGACAGGGTCTGCAACGCGGATCGATGGGCTGCTCAAGGATCGGTTCGAAGAGATCATCATGTAGAAGACACCCTAAGGACGAGCCAGGCGAGATCGCCAGAATCTTGATGGTCCACCCGCGGCCGGGCGACACGGCGACGACAAGTAGCGCTCGCCGTGCCCTAACCCAGGCGAGGCCCTATGTCAGTAGTGCCAACGTTGAGGGTCCTCCAAAGCCGAAAGCGGTCGAGCAAGAACTCCTCCAGGGCGAGCGCGAGGCTAAACGTCTTGGCTAGGTCATCGGAGGACACGACTCCGCCGTGGGCGACTGTATTGCGCACTGCTCTGACGCTGTCGAGCGTATCGGGGAAGTTGTGGGTGAAGGCGCGGGCCTGCTCAGCCAGCATCGCTGCCCCCAGTCCGATCGCCTCCGGCCATCTTTGTGCCACATCGGTGAACCACGGCTCGGACTCGAATACCTCGAGGCCGCCGTCACCGATGACTGACGTCGATTCCGAGATGCGTCGGTATCGAGTGTCGAACGTTGAAATGCGTTCGTGAACCCTGAGGAGCTGCATCGCTGTCTCGGTGTCGGTGACCTCCGCCGCCACCTCCGCGTGTCTAGCCTCGACGCCCGCCCTCTGTAGCTCCGCGATCACGATTGGATTGTCCGGGTTGACATATCTCGGCTCTACTCGGACCACGATGCTCTGATTTGCTTGTAGCTGGACCAGCTGATGCAAACCTTCGACTTCGCTCTTGATTGCCCGCTGCTCGCTTTCTGTTCGGGCGAGTCGCCTCTTCACCGATACTGACCCAACCGTCAATTCCGAAATGTCAGGCCACACGAACGCCACGCCAATGAGGGCCCAGACAACCAATCGTCCATCAGTGAGGGACACGTCACGACACGTCTCGACAACCTCGACGCTGGTGCCGACGACCAGTGCGTTCTCTTCGCATGCCGGGACAGCTCCGCTAACTACGACACCGAGGCCGACGAGCACCACAACGATGGCCGCGAACCGCCGCAGCCTGGCACCGGTCGCAGACTCGGTCTCGCCTGTGCTCTCGGTCATTCAACGATGATATGACAAGTTCCCCCCCTGTCGGCCGATCGGGCTGACATGAGCGGGCGGGGAGCGCTGGGTCACCTCCCGGAGCGGGCGCCCGTCACACTTCGTGTTCGTGCTCCACCTGGCTCGTGACGTGTCCGGGTTCGGGCATCACCTTTATCCCCCCTGGTCATTGACCCTGTGCGGCGCCGATGCGACACTTGAGGAGCCCGAAGAACGACGGGAGCAGCTTCGTGCGTGTAGTCGGATACGTCCGGGACGCCTCGGGACCTTCCGAGGTGGAGCCTGCGTTCGCCCAGGCTGAGAAGGTGCGCCGCTGGGTAGCCGAAGCAGGCCATCAGCTCGTGGCGATATGCCAGGACGTGCGCACGCCCGGCCACGCCCTCGGCAGGCACGGGTTTCGCGCCCTCATCGGGATCATCGAGGCAGGCGAGGCCGACGGCGTCGTCGTCCCGGACCTCGCGATCCTGTCGGCCGACAAGGTGACCCAGGAAGTGATGCTTTGGGACCTGCGGTCGCGCGACGTGGTGATCATGTCCACGAACGAGGACGACGTCGACGCTCTCAGCGACCACCCGCCGGAGCAGCTCAGGACGATCGTGCGTGACGTGCTCGCCAAAGCCTCCGTGCATCTAGGGCTCGTCGGCGACATCGTCGTCGAGGCGCATGCCGTGGATGTCCCGCTCCCCGAGGAAGAGGAAGACGAAGGCGCCGACATCGTGATCGAGTTGATCCCGCCGATGGGCGAGCCGATGGAGATGCCGGGCCGGGTCAGACCCGCTCGCTGAGCGCCACCCACACCGCCCTGGCGACCGCGTATGCACGTCCCCCCTCGAGGACCGCAGACCCGGCTCGACGAGCCCCGTCGCCGACCTCGACGAGCACGGTGACGATCTGCGTCCCTTCGATCGTCTCGCTGAGCGCCTTGACGAGCAGCGGCGGAGTGCTCGACTCGACGAGGATCTCACCCACCGCAGAGACGATCGCCTCGTCGAGACCGGTGCCACTGGCACGAGCGCGACGGCTGGCGATCCTGCCGTTGCCGTTCACGCGCACCGTCACGCCGTTGCGTCCCTCCTCGACGGCGATGCTCGCAAGCCCGGACTCCGCTCCATCGTGCTCCGACTCGTCGTCATCGGGGCGGTCGACGGCGACGCCTTCGGAGCGCAGATCGACGGTGACGCCCTCGCGATCCGACGTCGTCGTCTGCACGCTGGGTAGCAGCAGCACCGGAGCACCCGGCGGCGGCGGCGGCCCGGCGGCGAACTCGTCGGCCGCCGGCATCTGAGATGTCATGCCGTGCCTGGCCAGCACGCGGCGAACCTCACGGCCGACGACCTGTGCGTCGGCGCCGGCCGTCAGCCGAACCTTGACTCCTGCAGGCGACTCATCGTCGCCGTCGAGCTCGGCACTGGCGATTCCTTCGATCGAGAGGAGGTCCGAGCGGAGCGAGTCGACCATGGCGTGCTCCCAGTCGTTCATGCCCGTTGCCTGCGACGCCAACGGAGATAGGTCACGACGTCGTCGGGATCGATCGCAGCCGTCGACGACGCGTAGGCGGTCAGGAGGCGCCACGCCAGGTAGCCGGGCTCTGGGCCAAAACGCCGCCGGCGCCTCCACCAGCCGTCCGGAGCGACCGCGAGAAGCGCTCGCATCGCCTCCAGCCACAACGAAGGGTGCTTAGCGACTGCCGAGAGTGCGCGGGCGTCATACATCGGAACGAATCGTAACCTGTCGACGTTCTCGACCCGGGGCGGGATGGGAGTTGCCTCCACCCGCTGATAACCTGCTCGGGCTGCCGGAGGAAGGAGCAGACGTGACGGTCACGACCGATGACCTTCAGTGGTTCGCGCGGAAATTCGACGCGATCACGGACAACATCGAGAAGGTCATCCAGGGCAAGCGGGAGTCCATCCAGCTGCTCATGATCTGCATGCTCTCCGGCGGCCACGCCCTCATCGAAGACGTCCCCGGGGTCGGCAAGACCCTGCTCGCCAAGTCGCTCGCCCGGTCGATCGACTGCAGCTTTCAGCGGATCCAATTCACACCAGACCTGCTGCCGTCCGACGTGACGGGCGTGTCGGTGTGGGACCGCGACACCTCGAACTTCGTGTTCCGCCCCGGCCCGGTGTTCGCCAACGTGGTACTCGGAGACGAGATCAACCGGGCAAGCCCCAAGACCCAGGCAGCCCTCCTCGAGGCCATGGAAGAGCGCCAGGTGACCGTCGACGCCGTGACCCGGCCCCTCGGCCCGCCCTTCATCGTCGTCGCAACCCAGAACCCGATCGAACACGAGGGCACCTACCCGCTGCCTGAGGCACAGCTCGATCGCTTCATGATGCGCATCACGATGGGATACCCGTCGCGCGACAAGGAGCTCGAGATGCTCGACACGCACGGCATGCACTCGACGTTCGACGACCTGGAGCCCGTCATCGACGCCAACGACGTCGTGCAGATGGTCGAGATCGCCCGCAGGGTCCACGTCGCAGACGTCATCAAAGGCTACCTCGTCGACCTCGCTGAGAGCTCGAGGCACGATCCCGACCTACTGCTCGGAGCGTCGCCTAGGGCGACGCTCTACCTCCAGCGCGGAACGAGGACGCTGGCAGCCACGCGCAACCGCGACTACGTCTCCCCCGACGATGTCAAGGAGATCCTCCACCCCGTCCTCAACCACCGGCTCATCCTGAGGCCGGAGGCGCAGATGCGAGGCGTCACGATGGCGGACATCGTCGAGGGCATCGGGCAGGGTGTCGCGGTGCCCGGCACGAAAGTCGCCGGCTGACGTGCCGACCATCCGAGGTTGGGCGGCACTCGGCGCCGCACTTGCGCTCGGAACACTGTGGGTCGCCTTCGGCGAGGAGCTCCTCTTCGCCGTCGCGGCGTTTCTCCTCCTGGCGGTGGCGCTGGGCACTTGGTACGTGAGGAGGCGGGCCCCACGGGTGCACACCGCGAGGCGCATCACGCCCACCCAGCTCCACGACGGCGACAGGGCCGTCGTCGAGATCACCATTGCCTCGAACCGGTCGCTGCACGAGGCCCAGGTCGAGGACGTCGTGCACGGCCTCGGCGCCGCCAACTTCGTCGCGGGACGAGTCGAGGCGAACGTCCCGATGATCGCCAGGTACGAGGTGCTGTGCCGCCCTCGCGGCGTGTACAAGGTCGGACCGGCCAACGTACGGGTAGG
This sequence comes from Acidimicrobiia bacterium, assembly GCA_036396535.1. Classification (NCBI taxonomy): domain Bacteria; kingdom Bacillati; phylum Actinomycetota; class Acidimicrobiia; species Acidimicrobiia bacterium. The sequence continues at coordinate 5,772 of DASWKR010000030.1, forward strand.
GGACCCGCTCGGGCTCACCGAGTCGGGAGGCCCCTCTGGCAGGACCGACCGACTCGTCGTGTACCCCGCCGTCGAGAACCTCGACGGGCTACCTCTCGTGCGGGGTCAGGATCCGAACATGAGCACGTCGCGAGCGAACTTCTCGCAGATGGGCGGTGAGGACTTCTTCACGCTGCGCGAGTACCAGCGAGGAGACGACCTGCGCAGGGTCCACTGGCCGTCCTCGGCCAAACGAGACGAGCTGATGATCCGACAGCTCGAGATGCCATGGCAGAGCAGGGCACTGGTGCTGCTCGACCCCCGAACCTCGAGCTACCCGACCGCCGATGCATTCGAGCACGCCGTGCGCGGAGCGGCATCCGCCGTCAGGCACCTCTACCAGAACGGGTTCTCCCCCACCCTGTGGACGGGATCGACCGGAGCCACCAACGTCGCGTCAACCGAGGCGTACGGGATGGCGATGGAGGAGCTGGCCGTCGTCCAGACGACGCAGGCCATCGACCTCCGGACGATGGTGGCCAGGATGCGCCGCACCGGTCTCAGCGGCGGAGCGCTCGTGATGGTGAGCGGAGCCCCCGACGATGCGGAGCTCGCCGTCTACCGGCTGCTCGGCCGCGACTTCTTGCGCACGATCGTCATGGCGGTTGCACAGCGGCAGAACGAGGCGATACTTCAGTTCCAGCGGGCAGGCGTCATCACGGTGCTCACGGCGCCGGGCTCCCGGTGGGCGCCGGCGTGGAGAGAGGCGATGGAGAGATCATGGTCTACCGCTACAGCTGGCTAGCGGCCTTCACCGCTCTCGCGTTCGCCTTCTACCTCCTCAACGGGTTGCTGCAACCCACCACGACGGGTCCGGCGTGGCAGTTCATCGTCGTCTCGGCGGTTGCGCTCGGGATCATCATCACCTGGACCGCTGTCACCTACCGCCTCCGCCTGGCGTGGATCGCCGTGATCAATCTGGCTGCACTGCTGATCGCCCTCATGAGGATCGCCGCCCCCGAGACCACGGTGCTGCTGTTCCCCACCAGGGCCAGCTTCGTGGCGCTCGGCGACCAGCTCCAGTTCGCCTTCCAGTTGATCCGCAACGGCATCGAGCCGGTGGTGCCGCTCACCGGGATCGTGGTGATCGTCACCGCCGTTTTCTGGATCGTCGGCGCTCTGATGGCGTGGGGCCTCACGACGGGCCACCCCTACGTCGGGGTCATCCCTCCGCTCGTGCTGTCGCTGCAGTTCGCCACGATGGATCGTGCCCCCTCCGGGATCATCCGCATCACGATCTTCGTTGCGGTCGTCGCCGCGGCGATCTTCTCCGTCAACGCCGACGAGCGGGACCTCACGGCCGGGCGGATGGCACGCAGGGGCGAGTACCCGTCGCGGCGCAACCGGTTGGCGCCTTCCGCGACCGCCCTCATGGCGCTGACCGTTGTCGGTTCAGTCGGAGCCGTCGGCATGTTCCAGGACAGCGTCCCCCGGGACGGCGTCATGACGTGGCGCACCAGCACCGGCATCGCCGGAGACATCTTCGGGGGCGTGTCATACAACGCCTTCATCGGCATTCATCAGAGCCTCATCACCCCGTCCGACACCCCCGTGTTCGTGGCCACGATCAATGGCGACGTCCCACCGGACCAGCTCTATTTCAGGCTCACGTCGATGGAGACGTACAACGGCGGCCAGTTCTTCGCCAACGTGGAGCGTGAGGCTGCGCCGCTGCTCGTGGACGTCGAGTCGTACGAGGCGGAGGGGCAGGCGTTCTCGGGACCGACACTCTCGGTGACGGCGGACGTGACGATCGACCGGCTGCTCCAGGAGTGGCTGCCGTCGGCGTACGCGCCGCGCAGCCTCACGACCGACGACAGGATCGTCGAGCGCCTCCGGGCCCGGCCGGCCGACGCCTCGATCATCTTCGACGGCGGAACCACCTTCCGTGGCTTCCAGTACACGGTGGAGTCTGCGGTGCCCGACCCGGACCTGGGCGTGCTCGCGGCGCTCGAGAGCGGTGCGCTCTCGCCCACGTTCCAGCTGGCCGCCGACGCCGACGAGCCAGTCCCTGCATTGCGCGAGCCTCCAGCCCTCCGTGAGCTGCCGCCGAACGCCGACCGCTACTTGGCGGTTCCGGAGGACATCGACCCGGACATCGAGGGCCTGGCTCGTGAACAGACGAGGAACCTGCGCACCGACTTCGAGCGGGGGCTCGCTCTCGAGGCGTGGTTCCACTCGCGAGCGTTCCGCTACACGACGGACATCGCCCCGGGGCACGGCGCCACCGACCTCGCTGCCTGGCTGCTCGACGAGGAGAGCCCGAACTTCCACGCCGGGTACTGCGAGAACTTCGCAACCGCCATGGCTGTCATGGCGCGCACGCTCGACATCCCGAGTCGCGTGGTGCTCGGCTTCACGCCGGGCGACCTGATCCCCGGCTCGATAGACACCGTCGTCGTGCGCGACCGCAACGCCCACGCCTGGGTCGAGCTGTGGATGCCGACCCAGGGCTGGGTGCGGTTCGACCCGACTCCGCGCGGCGCCGCCGATACGCCGCAGACGTTCGAGGTGGTCGAGGACAGGCTCGGGTTCGACCTCCGCGACTACCTCGACGTCCCCGACCCCGACATCACGCCTGCCGGCGGTCTCCCGAACCGATTCCCTGAGCTCGCCGAGGACGAGTTCCCCGACTTCCTCGGGTCGGGCGACGCCGCGCCCGGCAGCGGGTTGCGCCTCCCGGCGTGGTGGAACGAGGCGGCGACCGTCCTCGGAGTGATTCTGCTTGGGTTCGGAACCCTCCCGGCCATCAAGTGGTGGATACGGCGCCGGCGTCTCGAGCGTCTCCGCAGCGGCGACATCGGCGCGGCCTGGGAGGACATCGTCGATCGACTGAGCGACCTCGGCGAGGCGCCCAACCCGACGTCGACGCCCAACGAGGTGGCCGCCACGGTCGACCCGGTGATGGTCCCGCTGGCGACCGTGTACTGCAGGGCCGTGTACGGGAGGTCGGGTGGGCTCAACTCTGGCCACGTCGAGACGGCGACCCAGTCGCTGGCGAGAACTTCCGACGTCCTGCGCACCCGCTACTCGACGCCGCGGCGGCTGCGGGCCATGTACAGCCCGGGGACGGTGCTCCCGGCTTGGATCAAGCGTCTCCGCAACGGCACGAACGGGAACGGCTACCGCAACGGGAATGGCGGAGCCTGAGCGGGCAGACGCTCAGCCGGTCTCTTCGCGCTCGGTGCTGACATCGTCCTCGACGCGGCGGAGCATCTCGAGGAAGCGCTCCCTGTCGAGCTCGAACCGGCTGACGTCATCCTCCACGCTTTTGGCGATCTCGTTGATCGCCACGAAGAAGGCGAGCTGGCCCTGTCGCAGCGCGTCGAGGAACTCCTCCTCGTTGGCTGCGATCCGGAAGATCGTCTTGCCGTCCGTGATGAGACGTACTTCGGCGAGGTGGCTGTCCATGTCGGCCGTCCGGCGCAGGTAATCCCACGCCCTCCTGACACGCTGCACTGACATCCCGTTGTCGAGGAGGCTCTTCACGACGCGCAGTGCGACGAGGTCACGAAACGAGTAGAGGCGTCTTCTCCCGGGACGCCCCCCCGTCGACTGGATCGATGGTTGAACCAGCCTCACCTTGTCCCAGTACCGGAGCTGATGCGCAGTGCATGAGGTCAGTTGCGATGCCTGCTGCGCAGTGAACTCTTCCAACACTCCTCCCAATGTGTCAAGCCCAGGTCCCTTCACAGAAGCACGGTGAGGCTCGATGTACCGCACTTCCCACCCTTCGTGAGCGACCGGTCGGGTCGCAGTGGGCGGCCACTCTAGCCGTCGCGCCGCCACCTCTGCCTGGCCCGCGTGACCCACGCGTTGAGGGGTGCTGGAGTGTCGCTGCGCTTTCTGCGCACGTTCATCGTCAGCCATCCGACCGAGGCGACCATGATGACGAAGCCGGCCAGCGCGGCGACGGTCGACACGGTGAGGAACGCAAGCATCACCACGAAGCCGACGACGAGGCCGACGATGGCGAGTCGCTGCCACTTGCGACCGACCGACTCGAGCGTCGTCCTGGCCACAGTTTGGGCGAGCTTCGGATCCTCCTCGTAGAACTGACGCTCGATCTCTTCGAGGATGCGCTGCTCTCGCTCGTTCAGCGGCATTTGCTGGCCTTCCGATGACGAACCTTGCCCGCGGAGTATACCGGCGCCACGCCGAATCACTCCCTGGCATCTTCGCGCGATGCCGGTCGGCGAGGCGCCTGGGCGAGGCGCGCCGGGACAACGGCCTCGTCGCCAAAACGCGCCCGCACCTCCTCGGCGGCGACGGCGGCCGCCTCCCGCGGCGGGCTCTCGAGGCTGAGCTGGCGTGGCGAGCCACCGGCCTCCAGCCCGGAGACTCCGATGCCGAGGAGACGCACACCCCTCCCGGCGGGGCGGGCGCGCCCGAGCAGGGCCCGGGCGGCGTCCCACAGTGCCGGCGTGTGCTCGATCGCGGCAGAAGCCGTGACGGATCGGCTCACCGTCGTGAAGTCGCCGAACCGAACCTTGAGCGTCACGGTCCGACCGGCATGCCCGGATCGCTGCAGCCGACCTGAGAGCCGGCCGCAGAGTGACAGGAGCTCCCGTTCGATCGTCTCACGATCGACGAGGTCGTGCTCGTAGGTCTCCTCGACCGAGACAGACCTGGAAGCCGCTCCCACGACGATCTCGCGGTCGTCGCGCCCCGCTGCGAGGGCCGACAGGTGCAGCGACAGAGCCCTGCCGAGACGCTCCTCGAGGAGCCGCAGCGGCACCGCCGCCAGGTCGCCGATCGTCTCGATCGCAAGGCCCTCGAGCGCGGCGTGGGTCGCTTCGCCGACCCCCCACAGGCGACGAACGGAGAGCGGGTGGAGGTAGTCGAGCTCCGTCCCTGTCGGCACGAGCACCAGTCCGTCCGGCTTGGCGTCCTCACTCCCGAGCTTGGCCAGGAACTTCGTGGTTGCGATCCCGACCGATGCGGGCATGCCGAGGTCACCGCGGAGGCGGGCCCTGATCGCCTGACCGACCTCCTCAGGGCTGCCGAAGTGGAGGCGGAGCCCGGCCACGTCGAGAAACGCCTCGTCGACCGAGAGCCCTTCAACGAGCGGCGTGAAGGACCGCAGGATGGCGAAGACCCTGTCCGACATCTCCCCGTAGCGCCGATGGCTTGGAGGCACGAAGCGGGCTCCCGGGTGGCGCCTGCGCGCCTCGGCCATCGGCATCGCGGAGTGGATGCCATAGGTGCGAGCCTCGTAGCTCGCCGCGGCGACGACTCCCCTGGCGCCGAGGCCACCGACGACGACTGGCACATGGCGCAACGACAGATCGTAGAGGCGCTCGACCTCCACGTAGAAGGCGTCCATGTCGACATGCAGGAACCGCTCGACGAACCGGTCCACGCTGACACGGTACCGCGCTGGCGCGACAAGATTCGTCACGCTGCCGAGATCGTGAACGTGGGGCGCCGGCGACGCGGCCGCCGGCGCCCACCGAACCGGTCAGACGGAGAGGGATTCCCTCTCCCGGGCCGGCACGTCGAAGGCGACCTCTTCCGGACGCCTGAACAGGCGGAAGCCGAACCAGGCGACCACGACGCCGAGCAAGATCGCCACGCCGGGGATGAGCTGTCCGAGGAGGCGGATCCCGAACATGGCGCCGTTGGCGTCATCGATGGCTTCCTGCACCGAGGTCGCCGTGCTCGTGTAGTCGAGCTGCTGGATCTCGGTCAGGGGCACGATGGTCCCGTCCGGCACTTGGATGGCAGCAGCCCTGGTCTCCGAGACATCGACGTCGACGAGCACACCGGTCGCCGGCTCCACCCAGTACGACTTCTCGAAGGCATACGTGTAGGCGATCGGCACGTCATCGGGGAGCACCTGGAGAAGCTGCGCCAACTGCGCTGCTTGCTCGTCGCTGAGCCCGATCGTTGCCGCCACGTCGGCGAGGAGGGCCTTGGGAAGCGTCACAGGCAGGGTCCCGAGGATCTCGGGATCGACGATGAGCCCCGGGTCGCTGGTCGCCTCGAAGCGATACGTGTCGATGCCACCGCGGGCCTCTTCGCCGGCGTACGCCAGGGCGACCGGCTCGAGCGTGTCGCCGTTCCACCCGACGTAGTCCTGCTTGTCGGTCCCGATTGGCCAGCCGATCACAAGGCCATCACGATCGATGACCCGCGCGTCGTCGCTGAAGTTGGTGATCGCCTCCATGGAGGAACGATCGATGGAGTACACGTCCACGGTCGCCATGATGACGCCCGCCGGGCCGCTCATCGCCGCCGTCTCCTGGACGATCGCCCCGTCGTCGCCTCCGACCTCGAGCGTCTCGACCGTCCGGCTCAACGTCACGGGCACGTCGCGCATGAAGAGGTTCGCCAGGTCGCCGGTGGCAACGGCTGCCGGGTTCATCATCACCGAGAGCGCGCCTTCGTAGTTCCGAGTGACGTCGACGTCCGCGGGGAACCTGAGCTGGCTCGGATAGACCACGAACCGGGCGAGGAGCCCGCCGGCGAGCAGTACGAATGCGAGGAAGAGCAGCGTGATGCCCCATCCTCTGTTGGATCTCATGGGTACCTCCCCTTCGAAGGCCCGAAGGCGCGCGACGCGCGCCGTTCTGATCACGGCCTACAGGCATGCCTGCTCGTCGTGTAGGGCCGAACGGCTCGTGCGCCCCAGCCGGCCCCGCCGTCCGGCATCGGGGGCCACTGCTACGCTCCCCGCCCTCGTGACCGGTCAGCAACGCATCCACCTCGTCCGGCACGGGGAGGTCGACAATCCGACCCACGTCGTGTACGCCTCGCTCGAGGGGTTCGGGCTGAGCGAGCTCGGCCGCTCGCAGGCAGAGCAGGCCGCCGATTGGCTCGCGGCGCGGCCCGTTGCCCGTGTGGTCAGCTCCCCCCTGCAACGGGCGGACGAGACGGCGGCGCCGATCGCGCGGCGCCACGGCCTCCGTGTGGACGTCGACGAGCGGCTCACCGAATGGCAGCTCGCGTCGCTGTGGGCAGGGGTCCCTTGGGAGGATCTGGCCAGGCTGCGACCCGGCCAGATCGAGGCATACATTTCGAACCCGGACGATCTTCCGTTCAGCCCTGAGCCACTCTGGCGGCTCGCTCTTCGCGTGGCCGCCGTCGTGTTCGACGCCCTGTCGAGCGAGGGAGACGTGGTGCTCGTGTCGCACCAGGATCCCGTCGAGGCCGCCCGGCGCACTCTCACGGGCCGGGCCTTCGACGACTTTCACGCCAAGAAGCCACGCCACGCTGCCGTGACGACCGTCGACGCCGCAGGTCCGCTCCCATGGCCGGAGACCTCGTACTGGGAGCCCGAGCAGGGTGAGCCGTTTCCACCTCGCTCCTGACACAAGGCGGCCGATGCACCTTTGGGGATAGACTCCGGGCGACCGGAGGAGGCGAACTTGCGCAGGACATGGCTGGTGATGCTGCTCGCGCTCGCCGTGGTCTCCGCAGCGTGCGCCAGCGGCCCGTCGTCGGACAACCTGCGCCCTCCGACAACGACGAGCACCACAGAGGCGCCGCCGGAAGGCGTCTACGTCATCATCATCCAGAACGGGGCCTTCCGGCCATCGATCGTCGAGATCGACCCGGCGGTCAACCCGGTGATCGAGTGGCGACACCAGGACCAGGATCGTTTCGAGTACGTCATCCGCTCGGACTCGGGCGTATTCGAGAGCGAGCCGCTCGGCGCCGGCGACACGTTCCAGTTCGACTTCTCCACGGTTCCTCCCGGCATCTACCGATACACGGCCGAGCTCGGATTGAACCGCATCCCGGGCTCGATCGACACGAGGCCGGAGCAGTAGCGAGGACCACGGGCCGGGCGTCCAGCGACGCCGCGATAATCGCTCCATGCCTCGGGGGCCTCTCTTCATCGCCACAGCGCTCTTCTTGGCGTCGGTCGCGTGGACCGTTCATCTCGCGAGCGGTCCGTCACCGTTCGGGCAGGAGCCGGGTCTCGTGCTGGCGACGGGCCTCGTGGTGTTCACGCTCGTCGACGCGGCGGGCCTGAGCCTCTCACGGGGCCGCTGGGCGAAGATCCTCGGCCTGATCATCGCCGGCGCCGAGCTGTGCCTCACCGTCGCCGTCGAGCTGGGACCTTGGAGCGTCGCCGCCGCCGCCCTTGCCGGCTCGGGCGCAGCCGGTCTCCTCGGTCCGTGGACTCGTGGATGGCTGCGGATGCGACCGGCCGCCGACGGCCCCGGCCCGCGGCCCATGGTGCTCGCACTCGGATCGCTGGCTCTCGTGCCGGTAGTCGCGATCGCTTCGCCGTCCCGTCTCGAGGTGTGGCACGGTGTCCTCGGCGGCGGCGGTGTGCTGCTGGCGTGGGCGTACTCGCGGGCCCAATCGTGGAGCCTGTGGGGTTTGCGCGTCGCCCTCCCCATCCTGGCGGTCCCCGCCGCGGCTGTCTCTCCGCCGGGCGGGGCGATCTTGCTGGGGGGTGTCGTGCTCGCCTTGGTCGCCCTGGCATGGACGAAGGAGGCCAGGCTCGCCATCGATCCGATAGACGCCCGCCTGCCGCGACCCCGCGGCGGAACTCCCCGCGGTGCCACCATCGGCGGCGACGAGTGACCGGTCGCAGCGGCGACGCAGCAGCCATCGGCTTGGTGACGCTCCTCGGCGCCGCCGCCGGCTGGCTCTACTCGGGCAGCCCGGCTTTCTCGGTCGGAGGTGGCATGGCGGGGCTGGCCGTGGTCGCGGCAGCTCTCGCCCTGCAGGTCAGACGGCTGATCATCCTGGCTGTTGCAGTCGGCGGCGCCGTCGGGGCTCTTGCCGGCAAGAGCATTGCCCATGTCCTCTGCCTGCCGGACGAGTGCGTCGGACTCGAGACGGTTGCCGCGGCCGTGACCGCGATCGGCGCCATGGTCGGGGTCGGCCTGGTCGTGGCGCTCACAGCCACCTCGCTCGACGAGTACCGGCAGGCGGGCGTGGCGGGCAAGCCCCCGCCGGGGGCAGGCTGCGAGGCTGACGACGGGGAGGAGCAGCCATGAGTGACCGCACAGAATGGCTGAAGCTGATGCGCTCCCTGGCGACCATCGGCATCGCCATCGCCGGCCCGCTCACGCTGTTGAGCGGCATCTTCGTGTTCGGGACACTGTGGAGGGGCACCCCTCGCTTCCTGCTCACGGTGTTCCTGGTCGCCCTGGCTGCGACGGCCCTCAGCGTGGTCGCCTACGTCGCGGCAGACATCCAGGAGCGGAACCCTCCGTCCGAATGACAGCCGGGTCAGCCGGGCCCGAAGACGAGGGAGACGTTGTGGCCGCCGAAGCCGAACGAGTTCGACATGACGTAGCGAACCTGCGCCTCTCTCGCCTCGTTCGGCACGTAGTCGAGGTCGCAATCCGGATCCGGCGTCGCGTAGTTCATCGTCGGCGGGACGATCCCGTCACGGATCGCCAGGATGCTGATGACCCCCTCGAGCGCTCCGGCACCCCCGAGGAGGTGGCCGGTCATCGACTTCGTGGACGAGACCGGGAGCGAGTACGCCCCGTCACCGAACACCGTCTTGATGGCGAACGTCTCCGTCGAGTCGTTCGCTTGCGTGGACGTGCCGTGGGCATTGATATAGTCGATCTCGCTGCGATCGAGCGATGCGTCTTCGAGGGCGTGCTGCATGGCCCGCGCCGCTCCCCCGCCGCCCGGTCGAGGCAACGTGATGTGGTACCCGTCCGCCGACATCCCGTAGCCGAGCACCTCGGCGTGGATCGTGGCGCCACGGGCGAGTGCGTGATCCCGCTCCTCGAGGATGAGCGCCGCGGCGCCTTCGCCCATCACGAACCCGTCGCGGTCGAGGTCGAATGGCCTGCTGGCGCTCGCCGGATCGTCATTGCGCGTCGACAGGGCCTTTGCCTGGGTGAAGCTGGCCACGGCAAGCTCGCAGATCCCGGCCTCGGTGCCTCCGGCGACCATGACATCTGCGTCATTGCGCCTGATGATCTCGGCGGCGTCCCCGATGGCGTTGGCGGAAGCGGCGCACGCGGTGACGGCGGTCGTGTTGGGTCCGTAGAGGTGGAAGTCGATCGAGATCACGCCACCTGCCATGTTCGAGATGATCTTCGTGATCGCCACCGGCGAGACGCGGTCCGGGCCTCGCTGCCGGAGGACGTCGACCGTCTCCTGCATGGTGATGATCCCCCCGATCCCTGATCCGGCGACCACGCCGGCGCGCTCGGCTGCCGGATCGTCCTCGGCGTAGGCGATCCCGGCGTCTGCCAGGGCCTGTTGGGTGGCCACCCAGAAGAACTGGGCGTTGCGGTCGAGGCGGCGAGCGTCCTTGCGCGGTATGTACGCCTCGGCGTCCCAGTCCTTCACCTCCGCTGCGATGCGCACCCCGAAGCCGGTCGGGTCGAACTGGGTGATCACGCCGACGCCGTTGACGCCGTCGACGACGTTCTTCCAGAGCTCGTCGACGGTGCGCCCGAGCGGATTGACGGTCCCGAGGCCCGTCACGACGACGCGTCGCTGTGACATTTCGGCCTCCCTCGTATCGGTCTAGCTGAGCTTGGCCTCGACGACGCTGACGGCTTCACCGACCGTGGTGATCTTCTCTGCCTCGTCGTCGGGGATCTTCACATCGAAATTGTCCTCGAGTGCCATGAGCAGCTCGACGACGCCGAGCGAATCGACCTCGAGGTCCTCCTCGAAGCGTGCCTCCGGCGTGATCTTGTCGCGCTCGAGCCCCAGTTCGTCGACCAGAAGGTCAACGAGCTTCGACTCGATCTCCGCTCGGTCCATCGTTGGGTTCCCCTTTCGTCACCCTCAGAGGGCGAGGCCACCGTCGACGACGATGGTCTGCCCAGTCACGTATGCCGCTTCGTCCGAGGCAAGATAGCCGACGGCCGCCGCCACCTCCTCGGGGCGGCCGAGCCGCCCCACGGCGATGTTGTCGACCGCCGATTCCATCATTCGGTCACCGAGAACCGCCGTCAGCTCGGTCTCGATGAATCCCGGAGCCACGACATTCACGGTGACCCCTCTCGATCCCAGCTCCTTGGCGAGCGACTTCGTGAACCCGATGATTCCCGCCTTGCTCGCCGAATAGTTCGTCTGACCTGCGTTGCCGGAGATGCCGGAGACGGAGCTGATGTTGATCACCCTTCCCCATCTCGCCTTGAGCATGTCCCGCGCAGCCGCCTTGGAGCACAGGAAGACCGACCGCAAGTTGGTGTTCATGACCTCGTCCCAGGCTGCCACGTCCATGCGCAGGAGGAGCGTGTCCCTCGTGATGCCTGCGTTGTTGACGAGCACCTCCACGGGTCCGAATCGCTCGTGGACCTCCTCGAACATCCTGGCGACCTGGTCGGGATCGCCGACGTCGGCCTGGAAGGCGGCCGCCTCGGAGCCCGTCGCCTCGATCGCCTTCACGGTCTCGGCCGCCGCCCCGGCGTTCGAGCCGTAGTTAACGGCAACTCGATATGCCAGGTCGCCGAAGCGCTCGGCGATCGCTCTCCCGATCCCGCGGGACCCACCCGTGACGAGGACGACGCGGCTCATGCGCCTCTGCCTGGCCGGGCGGCGAGAAGCTCCAGGCCCGTTTTGTCCGTCGGCGGCAATGCCGCGGCGCTTTCGGCGAGCGGGACGACGCGCTCACCCCAGCGCACCACTGCCGCCCCCCACGTGAGCCCCCCGCCGAAGGCGACGAACACCACGTTGGCGCCCGGGCGCACCCGCCCCTCTTCCAGCGCCTCGGTGAGTGCGATGGGGATGCTCGCCGCAGAGGTGTTGCCGTAGGAGGCGATGTTCGTGAACACCTTCTCCTGCGGCAGATCGAGCCGCCTGGCGGTGTTGTCGATGATCCGGATGTTGGCTTGGTGCGGTACCAGGATGTCGACGTCGTCGACCGTCAGGCCGGCCTTCTCAATCGCCTCGGCTGCCGTCTCTCCCATCCGCACCACCGCATGGCGGAATACCTCGCGCCCCTCCATGTGGATCGTCTTGCCGTCGACGGGTGGTGGCACCGACTCCGAGCCGGTCCCGGTGACGGTGAGCGACTCGGTGAGCGAGCCGTCCGTTCCGAGCGTCGTCGCAAGCACTCCCTCATCGCGGTCGGTTGCTTCGAGGACGACCGCTCCGGCTCCGTCGCCGAACAGAACGGCGGTGTCCCGAACCGCGAAGTTGAGAAAAGCCGAGAGCTTGTCGGCTCCGATGACGAGAGCCCTGTCGATGAGGCCCGCGCTGATCATGCTGGACGCCGTCGCCAGTCCGTACACGAACCCGGTGCACGCCGCATTGATGTCCATGCACGCCGCGCCCTCCGCCCCGAGGCGGCGCTGGACCATGGCGGCTGCGGCCGGGATGAGGCGGTCGGGGGTGCAGGTCGCCATCAGGATGAGGTCGATGTCGGTCGGCTCGAGGCCGGCGGCGGCGATGGCGCGGCTGCCTGCCACCGTCGCCATCTCGGAGCACTCCACGTGAGAGATCCTGCGCTCCTTGATGCCGGAGCGGGTCGTTATCCACTCGTCGGATGTGTCCATGACCGACTCGAGGTCGGCGTTGCTCAGGACGGCGGGCGGGACGCACTTTCCCCACCCGCTGATCGTCGCCTGTCGCATCAGGGAACCCTTCTCACGAGAGAGGCCATGTTAAAGAGCCCGTACCGGCAGGTGCGGGGAAGAGCCGTCATCCGATCGCTTCCATCGCCGGCTCGACGTCGTCGAGCGAGGAGACGGTCACCACGACTGCGTCGGGCAGCGTTCTCCTGGCCAAGCCCGCCGTCACCTCCCCCGGTCCTATGTGGACGAACACGTCGATCCCGGCGTCCGCCATGTTCTGCAGAGACTCGGCGAAGCGAACCGTGCCGACGAGTTGGTTCGCGAGCGACTCGGCGACGTCGGTCACCGGGCGGGCTGTGGCGTTCGCCCACACCGGGAAGGCAGGCGCCGAGACGTCCACTCCTTCGAGCGCGGCTCTCAGCTCGTCGGCCGCAGGCGCCATGAGTGGAGAGTGGAAGGCCCCGGACACCTTCAAGGGCACGACCCTGCGAATCCCGTGGTCGCCACCATGCTCGACCGCCCAGGCGATGTCGGCGGAGCCGCCGGCGACGACGACTTGACCGGGAGCATTGAGGTTGGCCACCCAGAGCTTGCCGCCTTCGTGGCGACGAGCCGCCGCCAGCGCCTCTGCGGCTTCCTCGTCTGCGCCGACCAAGGCCGCCATCCCCGACGGCTGGATGGCGCCTGCGGCAGCCATCGCCTTGCCGCGCGCCGCCACCAGTGCCAGGCCGGTGAGGAAGTCGAACGCCCCCGCCGCCGCCAGGGCCGTGTACTCGCCGAGCGAGTGGCCTGCTGCCGCCGCCGGCGGTCGATCGACGTGCGCCAGGAACGCGTCCCACAGGGCGTACGACACCGCGTAGAGCGCAGGTTGCGCCTTGTCCGTGGCGGTGAGCTCGTCCTCGGGACCGGCGGCGCACAGCTCCGCCAGCGACCAGCCGAGCACCGAGTCCACCCCGCCGAACAGGTGCGGCATCGCCGCGAAGACGTCTGCTCCCATGCCGACATACTGGCTGCCTTGTCCTGGGAACAGAATGGCGTACGGCATCGCCTGGGACCCCTCCTCACAGAGTCGGGTCACCAAGGTAGCGAGACCGACGACGCTCCAGGCATCGCCGGTCGCCCATGCCGTCAAGGTGACGGCGGCCGGCGCCGATCTGTTGCCATGAAGCTGTTCGTGGCTCTGCTGGCCGTGCTGAGCGGGTTCGTCGTCGTCTCGATGACCCGGGAGGGTGCGATCGATCCGGACGCTCCCGTCGTGGTTCACACCGCCGAGCCGCTGCGGGTTCGTATCGGAGTCGCCGCCTCCCGCGAGACCATCCGAAGGGCGCTGCTCGACGAGATCGGGGTGCACGTCCGGTCGAGCACCGACGAGACGGTTCGCAGCTACCTGACGGAGCTCTCAGGCGACCCGGAACGAATCGACTGGATGGCGACGACCGGCGTCGAGCGCTTCGCGGCCGGGAGGACGGCGGCCCTCGCCTATCCGCTCTACGACGTGGCCGTCGGCGTGGATGCGGTGACGGTCGTGTCGATCACGGCAGAGTTGATACCCGGATATCCCGGTGTGGCGCAGAGCCGCGATCACGAGGACGGCCACGCGTACATCAACGGCGAGCTCGCCATGCGATGTGCCGCCTCGTCTGTGCGGCGCCACGCAGGAGGCGGAGCTGCCGGGGCGAGCCTCGAGCTCCTCGTGCTCACCGACCTGCAACGTCTCGGCGAGGTGGCCCACGAGATCTACCACTCGTACGTCGAGGGCGCCCGTCTCGGGCAGCACATGAGACATGCCGAGATAGCGGCGTCCCAGGTCACGGACGACTGCGCCTGAATGAGCTTGGAGCCAGGCGCCGCACCGGCCAGAATGCGCGGTTTCCCTTCACGACGGACCCATGCACGACCTGTTAGACCTCATACCGGTTGGCCCGGGAGCCCCCCTGCGCGTCCCCGCCCCCGTCCGGGGCCTCCACGACCTGGCGTTCAACGTCTGGTGGTCGTGGGATCACGAGGCGATCGAGTTGTGGTCCAAGATCGACCCTGCTCGCTGGCGCTCCAACGAGAACCCGATCGACCTGCTCCGCGAAGTCGATGCGGCGGCCTTCGAGGAGCTGCTGACGGACGCCGCATTCACGGCTCTGTACGACCACGTGATGCTGCGATTCTCGGCCTACATGAACGGCAACAGCACGTGGTTCGACGAGAACCATTCAGGCGACCTTGCCGGCCCGATCGCCTACCTGTGCGCCGAGTACGGCATCCACCACAAGCTGCGCCTGTATTCCGGGGGCCTCGGGATTCTCGCAGGCGACCACCTCAAGGCAGCGTCCGACCTCGGAGTTCCGCTCATCGCCGTCGGCCTGCTGTACCGGATGGGGTACTTCATGCAGACGGTCGACCCCGACGGCCACCAGCAGCACGTCTACTCGGAGATGGAGCCTGCGCGGCGCCCGATGCGACCCGTCATCGACCCGACGACGAAGCATCCCCTCGAGATCGACGTGGCGCTCGACGGATCCGTCGTGAGGGTGGCGGCGTGGCGAGTCGACGTGGGCCGGGTCCCTCTCCTGCTCCTCGACACCGACCTTCCCGAGAACGACCCTGCCGACCGTCCCATCACCGACGCGCTGTACACGAGGGGACGTGAGCTCCGACTCTGCCAGGAGATCCTCCTCGGAATCGGCGGAGCCCGGATCCTTGCTGCCCTTGGGATCGAACCTGCCGTGTGGCACGTCAACGAAGGCCACGCCGCCACGTCACTGTTAGAGCGGCTTCGGATCGCCCGGGCGGGCGGAGTGAGCGTCGCCGGTTCGATCGAGGCGGTGAAGAGCACGACCGTGTTCACGCTGCACACCCCCATCCCGGCGGGCAACGAGGTGTTCGACCTCGACGTGGCGACCCGGCACCTCTCGCAAGCGCTCCCAGAGGCGGACACGGATGAGCTCGCTCGGCTGAGCACGCCGCCGAGCGGCGACGCCGGCTGGTTCGACATGGGTGCCCTGGCCATCCGGCTGTCCCGGCAGACGAATGGCGTCTCGCAGCGCCACGCCGAGGTCGTCACGGGTGACTGGGAGAGCCTCATCGGCGGGTCGGCCGTCGGCATCACCAACGGCGTACACGCACCGACGTGGGTCGGACCAGCCATCGGCAGGCTGTTCCGCAAGCTCGTCGGCGAGGATTGGGACGAGCACGCATCGGATCCGAGCACGTGGAAGGCGATCCTCGACGCCCCGGACGACGTGCTCTGGAACGCTCACCTCAGTCAGAAGGAGCACATGCTGCGGCAGCTCCGCAACCGGCTGCGCAACGCACGAGCCAGGCATGGGGCGAGCCCCAACGAGCTGCGAACCATCGAGACCGATCTCCCCGTCGACCGGCTCACCTTGGTCTTCGCCAGACGGATGGCGACGTACAAGCGAGCGGGCCTGCTCTTCTCCGACCTGGCCAGGGTGCGGGCTCTGCTCACCGACCGGGAACGCCCGACTCAGATCGTGTTCGCCGGCAAGGCGCACCCAGCCGATCGGGAGGGCCAGGGCTTGATCCGCTGGATCGTCGAGATGTCTAACGTCGCCGAGCTGAGCGGGCACGTCTTCTTCATCGAGAACTACGACATGGCGCTCGGTGGGGTGCTCGCACAGGGGGCGGACGTCTGGCTCAACACCCCGAGGCCACCCCAGGAGGCGAGCGGAACCTCCGGGATGAAGGCGGCGATGAACGGGGGCCTCAACCTGAGCGTGCTCGACGGCTGGTGGATCGAGGGCAACGTCGACGGCAACGGGTGGGGCTTCGGAGGGCAGCCGCGCTCCGACGCCGAGGACGCCATCGACCTCTACCACGCCCTCGAGACGGAGGTGGTCCCCCGCTTCTACGACCGGGGCGACGATGGGGTGCCCGCCGAGTGGGTCGCCATGATGAAGCAGGCCATTGCGACGGCGCTCCCCCGGTTCTCAGCCAGGCGGATGGTGAGCGAGTACGTCGAGCGGGCCTACATCGGACCCTGATCTCTTCCCGTTCCGGCGTCCGGGCATCGCATCTGTGCGACACGGGGACGCAAGAACGAATGGGCGCCGGGTGTCAGAGCTTGTCGAGGGCTTTGCGGATCCCGCGCACCGCCTGGGCGGTGCGATGCTCGTTCTCGACGAGGGCGAAGCGCACATGGCGATCACCCGACGGCCCGAAGCCGATGCCCGGGCTGACGGCCACCTTGGCCGCATCGAGGAGGTGGATCGTGAAGTCGAGCGAGCCGAGGTGCTCGTACGGACCCGGGATCTCGGCCCACACGAACATGGTGCCTTGCGGCTTGGTGATCTTCCAGCCTGCCCGGCTGAGACCGTCGACGAGCACATCGCGCCGCTTCTCGTAGATGGCGTTGACCTCGTCGATGTAGGCGTCCTCCTCGTTGAGGGCGATGATCGACGCGATCTGGATCGGCTGGAACGTCCCGTAGTCGAGGTACGACTTCAGCTTGGCGAGCGCCCCGACCATCTCCGGGTTGCCCACGACGAACCCGACCCGCCATCCCGCCATCGAGTGGCTCTTCGAGAGTGTGTACAGCTCGACGCTCACCTCCTTGGCGCCCGGCACCTGGAGCAGGCTCGGCGGCTGATACCCGTCGAACGAGATGTCGGCGTACGCGAAGTCGTGTACCAGCATCACCCCGTAGCGATGAGCGAAGGCGACGAGCCGCTCGAAGAACCCGATGTCGACGCACGTCGTCGTCGGGTTGTGAGGGAACGACGTCACCAGCGCCCGCGGCCGCGGCCACGAGTCGGCGACGCTCTGCTCGAGATGCTCGAAGAACTCCTCCCCCGAGGTCACCGGCAGCCGCCGAACCTCGGCACCTGCGAGGGCGGGGGCGTAGATGTGGATCGGATACGAGGGCTCCGGGACGAGGGCGACGTCGCCGGGCTGCACCAGGGTCCACATGAGATGGGAGAGGCCCTCCTTGGCGCCGATGGTGTTGATGATCTCGGTGTCGGGGTCGAGCTCGACGCCGAAGCGGCGCCTGTACCGATCGGCGACCGCCTTGCGCAGGTTCGGGATGCCGCGGGATGCCGAGTAGCGATGGTTTCGCTCGTTGCGCGCCGCCTCGACCAGCTTGTCGACGACCCTCGGCGGTGAGGCGATGTCCGGGTTGCCGAAGCCGAGGTCGACGACGTCGACACCTGCGCGGCGGGCCTCCAGCTTGAGTTGATTGACGTGGGCGAACACGTAGGGCGGAAGGTTGTTGATGCGTCGGAACTCCACGAGTCAAGCGTAACCCGGGTCTCGCGACACTCGTTTCAATCGTCGAGCGCCCGCGGAGCAGGACTCACCAGGCTGTCGCTTGGTGCGGTGATCATCCCCGCGGGGCGGTGCCGATGCGTTTGGGCCTGCCCGCCGGCTGCGCCCCTACGACCAGCGCTCGACGTGGCGCACCTCCACGCCTCCGAGTATCACGAGCGCCCTCACCTCGAGCTCGGGGGCGTCGTTGGGAACCGTGTCTTGTCGCGTCGTGTTGTCCCAGCTCCCCAGGATCGGCGTGCCCGAGAGCTTGACCTTCCACCCCTTCGGGACGATCACGTCGACTCCACCGAGGAGGACCGTGGCCGTGATCCTGGCGCCCGGGACGAGGGTGGCGTTCGTGAGGTTCACCTTCAACGATCCGAACGCCGCGGTCAGGTCGCCCCCCTCGAATGCCGCCGAGGAAGACTCGAGCTGCCTGGCGCTGAGGATCGCCGACGCCGTGATCCTCGCCTTCTCGCCTTGCCGGGTCTCCGGGCGAAACCGGACCACGAAGATCGACAGGCCGATCCCGATCAACCCGACGGGCCAAACCCAGTTCCACACAGACCCGGAGAACGTGCCGAGCCGGGTGCCGAGGAGGATCAGGCCGACGACGGTGACGATCAGAGCTCCGATCCAGGCGTCGGGATCGGCCACGTACTGTGCGACACCGAGAGCGACGATGAGGAGCGGCCACCACTTCGAGACGATCTCACCGGCCTCGACGACTCCAGCGGTACCGAGGAGGGCGATGACACCGGCGACGATCAGCGCCGCCCCGATCACGGTCCTCCCGGGGTGGTTCACGACGTCACCGCGCCACGAACGCCCTGATCGGCTTGGGAATGAGCTCCGCACCCCAACCCACGACCCCCGCCACGATCTCGAGGGCGTCTTCGCTCCCCTTCCAGTGCTCCTCCAGCACCTCGGGAGAGGCGGCGTCGATGAGCTGATCGATGGCCAGGCACACGAGGAGGACATCGTCGACGTGCCCGACGATCGGGATGAAGTCGGGGATGAGATCGATCGGCGAGAAGGCGTATCCGACCACCAGCCACGCCGCCAGCTTGCGCCGTCTCGGGATGCGCGGATCCCGGATGAGCCCGTAGAGCAGGCGGGCGAGCTGCGGTAACGCCAGCGCCGCCTCCATCAGGAGCTCCTTCCCCGATCGTGGGGCGGTGACCTCGAGGCGGTCGACGTCCGACTCGCCTCGCCCGATCGGGACGATTTCTCCGCCTTCGGTCATTTCGTCGCCTCCCGACTCATCTCGCAGACCCGCCGACCAGGTCCGCTGCGAGCACGGCCGCCCCGACGGCGCCGGCGGACGCACCGAGACCCGCCGCGACGATAGGCGGTGGAGGACGATGCGAGCCACCATGGATGACATCCGCCACGACGCGGCGCGCCGGCTCGATGATCACCTCGCCGACCGAACCGAGTCCTCCGCCGACAACGACCATCTGTGGATCGAACACCGCGATGAGGTTCGCCAGCCCCCGTCCGAACGCCTCGCCGATCCTGCCGACGAGGGCGCGTGCCGTCTCGTCGCCTTCTTCGGCGGCCTCCGTCACGTCCTCTGCGCTGAATGACGGCCCGAGCCGCCGCGCCAATGGACCCTCTGCATCACCAGCGATGTGCTCGGCCGCCAGCCTGGCAAGTGCAGGACCTGAGGCGACGGTCTCCCAACACCCCCGCCTGCCGCAGGCGCACGGCAGTCCGTCGGCTTCGAAGAGCACATGCCCGAACTCGCCTGCGAACGAGGCACCGCGGCGGACCTGGCCGTCGAGCACGATGGCTCCGCCGATGCCCGTGCCCAGCGTCACGACGAGCACATGGTCGTGACCCGTGGCGCTCCCCAGGACGAGCTCGCCGTGGGCGGCCGCATTGGCGTCGTTGTCTACGACCGCCGGAATGTCGAACTCCGCCTGCAAGTCGGCTCGCACCGGGATCCCGGTGCCTGCGACGTGCGGACCCCAGACGAACACGCCCTCGGGGAAGCGCACGAGACCGGCGATCCCGACCCCGATCGCCTCGACATCCTCACGCCAGACGGCCCGGACGCCGTCGATCGCAGCCTTCGTCAGCTCGCCGGCATCGTCCGGCGTGGGCAGGACGGCCGTCTCGACGACGGCGCGGTCCTCCAAACGGATTGCGAGTAGCTTCGTGCCGCCGAGGTCGAGGCCGACCGTGGTGACCACTCAGTCCTCCAGCTCGATCCTCGTGGCACGGCCGTCGCCGGCCGGCTCCTCACCCCTGTGGGATGCCAGCTCGTCCAAGAATGCGCTCACCCCCGCCAGGACCTCGTAGCCGGCCCGGAGCCAGTGCAGCCCCGCTCGCTGAAAGGCCGTACGAACGACGTCGGACGTGCTCTGATCGTCGCTTTGGAGCGGGTCCTCTCCCATCACCCGTCACCGAACGTCACGCGCAGCTCGCCGTCGAGGAGCTGCGCCCTGCGTACCTCGCGACGTTTCAGCGAGTCCGGCAGCACGAACGACCGCCGGTACGGACCAACCGTGATGAAGAGCTCGTCGCCGTGGCGGAGCACGTCGACGTCACGCTTCTCGGCGAACGGAACGGAGAGCACCAGGACGACCTGATCGTCTTCGTCGTCGACGCGGAACGGCTCGCCGTGTGACAGCCTCTCGGTGGGGTCGAGGTCGCCGTACAACTCCTCGCCGACGATCCTGAGCTTCTCCGGGCCGACCATCTCCTCGTCGAACAGCCTCAACCTACGCACGTCGACGTCGGCGAAGCCCTCCTCGACGGCTTGGAGGTGCTCCGATTGGATCTCCTGCCAGCGCTTGAAGTACGGGTCGGAAACGGTGTCGGGGAGCACCCGGTTGACGATCGCCGAATCGACCGAGTACCCGAAGAGGCCAAGGTAGGTATACGTTCGCCTCGCTTCGGCGATCACCATCCGCTCCGGGTTCATGACGAGACGCGCCGAGGTCGTCGCCGGGTCGGACAGGATCTCCCTGATCCCGTCGAGGCGCTCGTAGAACCGGGCGACTGCGTCGAAGACCTTGTCGTCTGCGACCGGCATGCTCGACACGCGGCTCAGGACCGGCCGCACCACCTTGGCGACCCGCCGCCCGATCGGGAACATCTTCTCCATATACCAGGAGAGCACTTCGGGGAGGCTGAGGAGGCGCAGGGTCTCGGCGGTCGGGGCGCAGTCGACGATGATGGCGTCGTACTCGCCTGATCGCACGTGGTCACGAACCGTGGCAAGCGCGAAGATCTCGTCCATGCCGGGGAAGACCGTGAGCTCTTCCGCTTCGACACCCTTGAGGCCCGACCAGTCGAAGAGCTCGGTGAGGTGGTCCCGAACCGCTCCCCAGGTGTCCTCCAACCTCGCCTGGGCGTCGATCTGCTGGGCTTCGAGGCGGTGCGTCACCTCGTACGGATCGTCGCCGAAGTCGAGCCCGAAGGCGTCGGCGAGGCTGTGGGCCGGGTCGGTGGACATGACGAGGGTGCGATGTCCGAGGTCTGCTGCCCGGATGGCCGTCGCCGCCGCCACCGTCGTCTTGCCGACTCCGCCCTTGCCGGTTACGAGGATGACGCGCATCAGGGCGCTTCAGCTCTGCGTTTCAACCCGCGCAGTGCGCTCGAGACGATCTGCTTCTCCGCCTGGCGCCGCAGGAAGCCGGGCACCGTGAACGCCGGGTCGACGCGGAGGGCATACAGCACCTGGGTGCCGCCCTCCTCGAGGGGGGTGAACTCGTACGAGCCTTCCATGGACTTGATGTCGGCGCCTTGTTCGGCCGTCCACGAGAAGCCGTTCTCGAGGTCGTACGAGTAGATGAGCGTGTAGCTGATCTCCTTGATCATGGCGTCTGCGACGAAAGCGACCTTGGCGGGGCGTCCCTGCGAGTCTTCCTCCAGGACTTCGACCTGCTTCACGCCGGTCGCCCACTCGGGGTACGCCTCGAGGTCGAGGGCGACCTCGTACACGTGCTGCGGCTCGGCCGAGACCTCGATGCTCTGAACGGTTCCTTCCATCGCCATTCGGCTACTGCTCCCTCGATCATCCTCCGCCGCCAGAGTAGTTGGCGACGCTTCCCGCGCGGCCGCTGAGCCGGCAGGCACTCGGTGCGCGAGATCCCACTTGACCCTCACGTTACGTGAGGGTGTACGGTCCAAGCATGGAAACCACCTTGACCGTCGGTGCGATCTCCCGGCTCGCCGGGGTGACCGTGCGGACGCTGCATCACTACGACCAGATCGGGCTCGTCTCGCCGAGCGAGCGAACCGAGGCGGGATACCGCCTGTACGGGCGGAGGCAGGTCGAGCGCCTCCAAGAGGTGCTCTTCTTCAAGGAGCTCGGGTTCGGGCTCGAAGAGATCAGGCAGATCGTCGAGGCACCCGGCTACCGGCGCGACCAGGCCCTCGTCAGGCAGCGCCAGCTTCTCGAAGCGAGGGCGAGCCGGCTGATGGACATGATCGAGGCGGTGGACGACGCAATCGAAGCAGAGAGGACTGGCATGAGCTTGTCGCCAGAGGAGATGCTGGAGGTGTTCGGCGACTTCGACCCGGCCGAGCACGAGCAGGAGGCCGAGGAGCGGTGGGGCGGAACCGACGCCTACAAGGAGTCGGTGAGCCGCACCGACAGCTACACCAAGCAGGACTGGCTACAGCACCAGGAGGAGGCAGTAGCGATAAACGAAGGACTTCTCGCGCTGATGGCCGGAAAGGTCCCGGCGGAGAGCGCCGCGGCGATGGACCTGGCCGAGCGGCACCGCGCCCACATCTCGAAGTGGTTCTACGACTGCACACCCGAGATCCACGCCGGGCTGGGTCTGACGTACGTGGCCGACGAGCGGTTCGCCAAGAACATCGACAAGGCCGGAGAGGGGCTGGCAGCGTTTCTGTCGGCTGCAATCGCCGCCAACGCCGACCGAACGTCGTGATGGGGCGCGCCCTCAAACCTCGTGCGTGAAGACGTTTCCCGTTCCCCGGAAGTATCCGACGTTGCGGCACATCGTCTCGCCGACCCGCCAACTCAGTGCCATCGGCTGGTGGATGTCGCCGAAGTAGTGGAAGGCCGGCCGATGCCTGCCGAGGTAGTCGAGCACCGCCGCAGAGCCCTTCGCCCGGCCACCGAGAACGTCGATCGCAAGCGGGCGCACCGCCGGCGGTACGTGCGTGCAGAGCATCTCGACCGGGCCGATCTGCTCGAGCTTGGCCGCCATCTCCTCTTCGGTGACCTCTCCGGGCGTACCGAGGCTCGTGATCCCGCCACCTGCGAAACCGACCCGAATCCCTTCGATGTCGACGACCTCGGCGTCGACGTACCGGGCGGTCCTCGGGAGGTGGTCCCGCAGCGATTCGGGCCGGTCGACGTTCCCGTACGTCACGTAAGCGTCGGCGTCGCCGAGCGCGGCGCATATCTCGACGTAGGCGGCCTCGACACGCTCGTCGTAGTCCGCTCTCAGCTGCTCTTCACGGCCACTGGCGTGCTCCCGCCACCGATCGGCGGACGCCTCGTACTCTCCCCTCGTTCGCAGCTCGACGATCTCGGTCACGAAGTCGAGTCCCGACACGTCGGCGAGGATCCCGTCGTTCGTCCTGTAGTCGATGAAGTTGATGAGGTCTCCGAGCACGAGCAAGGGACCGGTCCCGACCGCCACCTTTCGCAAGGCGGCCGCCGCGCCGTGGACGTCGGCGATGAGCCTCACTCGGCTTCACCGCCGCTCGCCAGCCACGAAGAGGCGTAGAAGCCGAGGGCGGCCGCCGCCACGACGGCCGCGCCGGCGGCTGCCAGCCCGTGCCATCCGGCGAAGCTTGCGGACATTCCCGCCAGCCCGAAGCCGCTCAGTGCCCCGATCAGTGCCCTCGCCCGCCCACCCGGCCCGCGGTTGTCTCCTGCGGCCGATCCGGTGTGCGACGTGTCTCCGCCCCGAACCACCCACACGGCGAGGCCCGCTAACCCGGTGATGAGGGCGATTGCGTAGACTGGGATCATCGCACGGCCTGTGGCATCGGCCGGTCAGCGTAGACCCGGCTCGATGCCGTACTGCTCATGTTCCAGCTCGGCGAGCACCCTGGGATCCTCCTCCGATCGCCGCGCTTCCGACAGCACCTCCTCGGAGCGGGGATGATCGAGTGCCTGAAGGGCCCAGGCGGCGTGGGCGCGCAGCAGCCAGTCGGGATGACCTAGGTAACCGGCGAGGACGCCGAAGGCGCTCCTCCCTCCGACGTTCCCGAGAGCGATGATGGCGTTGCGCCTCAGGTGACGCGCCTCGCGCCTGGGAACGTAGAAGTGGGAGAAGCGCCGCATCAGCGTCGTGTCGTCGAGACCGAGCACCTCTGCGAGGTCGACTGTCCCTCGCACGTCTGTCGCCCTGCCGAGCACGGGGTGGCCCGGCGGGCAGGCCGTCAAGCACTCGTCGCACCCGTAGAGCCGATCCCCCATGAGGGCCCGCATCCGCCTCGGGATGACGCCGGGCGCCTGAGCCCAATATGCGATGCACTTGCGGGCGTCGATCTGGCCGGGAGCGACGAGGGCCCCCGTCGGGCACGCAGGCAGGCACGCCGCACACGTCCCGCAGTCACGCCTCGTCGGCTCCGAGCGGGGAAGGGCGGCGTCCGTGACAACGGAGCCGAGAAGAACCCACGGTCCCGCCCCTGGGACGAGCACCATGGTGCTCTTGCCCCACCAGCCGACCCCGGCGCGCACCGCGGCGGCCCGATCGACGAGACGATCGTCGTCGGCGAGCTGCCAGGCGGCGTGACCCTCGCTCTCCACGGTGGCCACGAGACGATCGAGGACTCGCCGGAGACTCTTGTAATGGTTCCTCTCCGCGAAGCGGGCGACCCGCCCCATCCCGGGTGCGGGCCGAGCAGGCGAACCTGCAGCCGGAACGTACGGCCACGCAACGGACACGATCGACCGCGCCGACGGGTACGACTCGAGGATCGTCGTCGCACGACTCCGATCCTTGTACGTGAAGCCGAGATCGGCGGATTCGCCGGTCGCCGCCCGGCGATCCATCGTCCGACGAACCTCATCGAAGGGCTCGGGCCCGGTGACGCCCATCCCAACTACGCCGAGCGATCTCGCTTCCGCCTCGAGTCGCTCCAAGAGCTCTGCCGTCATGCTCGAACGAGTGTATGCCGCGGGACGGGAGCACCGTCAGCCGGCTGCGACTCCCGGGTCGTCTCGGTATGGAACCAGCCTGAGCGGAGCCACGAGGCCGACATCGGCCAGGTTCTCCAGTGCTTCGGACTCGTCGTCGTCCAGGTGGACGTGACCGCGGTCGGCTGGACTCGCGTCCATGCCCGTGAGCAGCACCGTGACGATGCAGTCGTCGCAGGCGCTGGTGCCCTGCATGGCACATTCGTCGCAGTCGATGATCATCTCGCCTCCCATGCCGCCTCTCTCTGCAGCCAACGTATCGCGCCCGTGTGACAGATTTCGCGAGGCACCGGGAAGAGCCACCGCCGAGTAGCGTCCTCGCCGGAGGACCAGGATGCGGCTGGGAATCACGATCAACTACGCGGGCCCGGCGACGGCTCTCGATATGGCCGTCGTCCTCGAGGCAGAGAGGCTCGGCTACGACTCGGTGTGGGCGGCCGAGGCGTGGGGCTCGGATGTCGTCTCGGTGCTTGCGTGGATCGGGTCCCGTACCGAGCGGCTCAAGCTCGGTGCAGGGATCATGCAGATCCCGGCGAGAACCCCAGCCATGACCGCGATGACCGCTGTCAGCCTCAGCGAGTTGAGCGGCGGGAGGATGATCCTCGGGCTCGGGATGAGCGGTCCTCAGGTCGTCGAAGGCTGGCACGGCGTCGCCTACGGAAAACCGATCGCCAGGACCAGGGAGTACGTGGCCGTCGTCCGCAAGGCGATCGCCCGACAGGAGCCGCTGACACACAACGGCGACTACTACGAGATCCCGTACCAGGGTGAGGACGCCACCGGGCTCGGCAAGCCGCTGAAGATGATCACGCACCCGAGTCACGAGATCCCGATCTACCTCGCGGCGATCGGGCCCCGGAACGTGACCCTCGCTGCCGAGATCGCCGACGGCTGGCTGCCGATCTTCTACTCCCCCGAGCGGGCCGCAGACGTCTACGGGCCGCTGCTCGAGGCGGGCTTCGCTGCCTCGGGCGAGGCGAGGAAGGCGGAACGGTTCGCCGTCGTCGCCGGCGCCACGTGCGTCGTCACAGACGACATCGACGCCGGCTATCGCGCCGTCAAGCCGAACATCGCCCTCTACGTGGGTGGCATGGGCGCCAAGGGCAGCAACTTCTACAACGATCTGGCGCGCCGGTACGGGTACGAGGAGGCGGCCACCGAGATCCAGGACCGCTACCTGGCCGGTGACCGGATGGCGGCCGTCGCTGCGGTCCCGGACGCGCTCGCCGACGAGGTTGCCCTCATCGGGCCGCCGGAGCGGATCCGGGATCGACTGGAAGCTTGGCGTCAGGCCGGCGTCGACACCCTCCTCGTCCAGTCGGATGACATCGCAACGATCAGGGCGATGGCCGAGCTGGCCGGGTAGCAGGCTCGCCCGCCGGAGTCGGTCCCGCCCGAACAGTGCGGCAGCGGACAAAGCCCCGATTCCGCACGGCAGCCGCTCGGGAACGAGATCCGGTGGACCACCAACAGCAAACGCGGCCCGAAGGCCGCGCCCGCTGTCTGAAGGGATGATCCCGGAGCCGCCACCCCTGGGTTCCCCCGGCGGTTCCGAATGCTCACCCGACGCCCGGGCCTCGAGTCTGATACGCGATCTTCTCAGCCGGTGATCAGCGCAGCCAGCGCCTCGGCCCACACGAGCACTGCTCCGCTCGCCGAGGCTCGCTCCTGCACGTCGCGGTCACTCGAGACGACGGCGACCCTGCCGGCGCCGGCAGCCAGGTCGACGATCTCATCGTCCGCCGTGACTCCCTCCTCCGCGAACCTGATCTCGATCTCACCGACGCCCGACCGCTCACGGCGGCCGCCGGCGAGCCGGGAGTCATACACGACGGTGATGGCAGGGCGCGCCCCCGACTGTCGCCTGAGCCGCCGCAATGCGTCGTTGAGCCGTTGCCGCGACGCACCCGTAGCCGTGCGCCGCTCGTCCACGTGGAAGAGGACGTTGTAGCCGTCGACGATCAAGTGCACGGGTGGCTCGACCTGGAGCAGCCAGCGCACGGCTTCCGGCGACTCAGGGCTCATCCCGGCCGGCAGGCTCAGGCGGCGCCGGCGACCCTCCCGGCTCGCGGCGCCATCCGCCGCTCGTGGTGACGCCTGCCTGCGCTCAGCCGTCGAGGCCTGGGCATCGAGCAGGCGGGCCATGGCGACGGGATCTGCCGGGATCGCCTCCGCCGACCGCCCCGGCCCGGATTCCCTGCCTCTCCGCACCTTCAGCAGCCGCTCGGTCGCCGACACCAGGCGGCTCTCGGCATCGATGCGGGCGGTCCGCTCCGACTCCAGCTCGGTCCGAGCACTCGCCAGCGCGGCGCGCAGATCGTCGACCGCCGAGGCATCGTCGACGCCCGATCGTCTCTGATCCGACCGGGCCGCGGCCAGGTCGCGCTTCAGGGCTGCCACGGTCTGCTCGAGACTGATCGTCTTGGCGCCGGCCCGTCGGCGCGCCTCCTCTGCCTCGACGCGTAGGGACGTGATGTCGGCCGTCGCTTGGCGGGCGGAGCGTTCGGCATCCCGCATGCCCCGCTCTGCGACGGCAACGGCGACGGCCTCCCACCACCCCTTGTGGCGTGACAGGAAGGCTCGGGTCACCGGATCGGCGTCGTCGCCGAGCGTCTCTGCGACCTTTCCCCGCAGCCACTCGTTCTCGTCGAGCTCGGCGAGCAATGCGCTCGCCAGCGGGGGTGGGAGCCTTCCGCCCTTGACGGCGGCGGCTCGACGCAGCGAGGCGGGAACCTCGTTCGAGTCGAGCTCGTCGAGCACGACGCGAGCAGCAGCGACGACACCGGCGAGTGCGTCGCGGACATGCTTGCGCTCCACCACTCGAGCCTCCCGTCGATCGGTTTTGCCCGCTCCCCGACTCAATTCCTCATGTCTCGAGCGATCCGAGCCGATGAACCCACCAGGAGTTTGACAGTCTCCTCGGCAGTGCCATACTCGACACGACACCATGTGTGACCAAATGAGCCCAACCACCATTCTCGTACTCCCCTAGGCGCATACGCCGCAGCGTCGTATGCGCCCGACCCTCCCAGACGGGAGGGTTTTTTCGTTCCTCAGGAGCCACCGCCATGAGCGAGACATTGTCCGGAGCCGAAGCCCTCGTCCGAGCCCTCGAGCTCGAGGACGTAGAGGTGATCTTCGGCGTGCCGGGTGGCGCCATCCTCCCCGCGTACGACCCGATCCTCGACAGCAAGATCCGACACGTCCTCGCCAGGCACGAGCAGGGCGCAGGGCACATGGCTTCCGGATACGCCCACGCCACTGGACGCGTCGGCGTCGTGTGGGCGACGTCGGGCCCCGGTGCGACCAACCTGATCACCGCCCTCCAGGACGCCCTCATGGACTCCGTCCCCGTGGTCGCCATCACCGGCCAGGTGTCCACCAAGTCGATCGGCATGGATGCGTTCCAGGAGGCGCACACGTGGGGCATCTCGATGCCCGTCACGAAGCACAACTACCTGATCACCGATCCGGACGACATCCCGGACGTCATCCGAGAGGCATTTCACCTGGCGGCCACCGGGAGGCCGGGCCCCGTGCTCGTCGACATCCCGAAGGACATCCTCTCCGGGCAGATGACATGGCATCGCGCAGGACAGATCAACCTCCCCGGCTACAAGCCCTCCGTGAAAGGCCACCCGAAGCAGGTCAAGGCCGCCGTGGCAATGATCCACCAATCGGCGAGGCCGGTCCTCTACTGCGGTGGTGGCGTGATCAGGGCGGACGCCTCCGCCGACCTGAGGGCGTTCGCAGAGCTCGCCAACACCCCGGTCGTGACCACCCTGATGGCACGAGGGGCGATGCCCGACTCTCATCCTCTCTGCCTCGGTATGCCCGGGATGCACGGCAATTACACGGCCATCACGGCGATGCAGCACGCCGATCTGCTCATCGCCGTCGGCGCACGCTTCGACGACAGGGTGACCGGGAACCCGAAGACGTTCGCCCCCAACGCCAAGATCATCCACGTCGACGTCGATCCCGCCGAGATCGGCAAGGTGCGCGCCGCCGACATCCCGATCGTGGGCGACGCCAAGTCGGTGCTCGAGCAGCTCCACGCGGCCATGGTGAAGGTGCTCGACGGCGACCAGCCCCCTCCTCGGGCGGCGTGGTTGGAGACCCTCGACACCTGGCAGAGAGACCACCCGCTGGCATACGAGCAGGATCCGGACGGCCCGATCCTGCAGCAGTACGTCATCGAGCAGCTCCACAAGCTCACAGAGGGCAACGCCGTCGTGGTCGCCGGGGTCGGCCAGCACCAGATGTGGACGTCGCAGTTCTGGGGCTTCGAGCGCCCGAGGACCTGGATCAACTCAGGGGGGCTCGGGACGATGGGCTTCGCCCTCCCGGCTGCCGTCGGTGCCAAGGCGGCCCTCCCCGAGGAGCTCGTGTTCGCCATCGACGGTGACGGATGCTTCCAGATGACGTGCCAGGAGCTCATCACGGCTTCCGTCGAGAACATCCCGATCAAGGTGGCCGTCATGAACAACGGCTCCCTCGGGATGGTCAAACAGTGGCAGCGTCTCTTCTACAACGAGCGCTTCAGCGCCGTCGACCTCACCAGCCATACCCCGGACTACGTCAAGCTCGCCGAGGCGATGGGGTGCGTCGGACTGCGGGCCGAGCGCCCGTCTGATGTCATACCGACCCTCGAGAAGGCACTGGCGATCAACGACAAGCCCGTCGTCATCGACTTCGTGTGCGACCCGGATGCGATGGTCTTCCCGATGGTTCCGGCAGGCGGATCGAACGACGACGTCATCCTGAACCTGGACCAGCTGCAATGAACCACCTCATAAGCGTCCTGGTCGAGAACAAGCCGGGGGTGCTGGCGAGGATCTCGTCGATGTTCGCCCGGAGAGGCTTCAACATCCACTCGCTCGCCGTCGGCCCGACGATCGATCCCGAGATGTCGCGGATGACCGTGGTCGTCGACGGCCCGGAGATGGAGCAGATCATCAAGCAGCTCTACAAGCTCGTCCACGTGGTCAAGGTGACGGAGCTGACCCCGGGAGAGAGCGTCGAGCGAGAGGTGATGATGCTGCGAGTCAGCACGGAGACCGCCAAGCGCAGCGAGTTGCTCGACGCCGCCGGCATCTTCGACGCCAGCGCCATCGACGTCGGCGTCGACTCGATAACGTTCGAGCTGACGGGCGACCCTGCCAGGCTCGCCGATTTCCTCGAGCTGATGCGGCCGTACGGCATCCTCGACATCGTCAAGTCCGGAAGGATCGCCCTCAAGCGCGACGCCAAGTCGCGGGACACGAAGAAACCGAAGCTCAAATCGGCTTGAATGACCGACCGGCTCAGCAGGCGGGAACGATGCAGCGCATGACGCGACACCAGACGCAGACGTCGAGAGATCTCGACGGCGCGGCGCGGCGCTCCGCCCTCCTCGGTCTGCTCCTTATGTAGCCGGGCGGGCGCCCTCTCGCGCTCGACCCGGCACGCCGCAGATCCCGACCACTCTGCACAAGGAGCGACCCGAATGAGCGACAGGCTGATCATCTTCGACACGACACTGCGAGACGGCGAGCAGGCGCCCGGCATCGCCCTCTCCCCCGACGACAAGGTGGCGATCGCCCATCAGTTGGCCCGCCTCCGGGTCGACGTGATCGAAGCTGGCTTCGCGGCGTCCTCGCCCGGAGACTTCGAAGCGGTGGCCAGGATCGCCAACGAGGTCCGCGGTCCCGTCATCGCATCGCTGGCGCGCACCCACCCGGACGACATCGACAAGGCAGCCGAAGCGCTCAAGGGGGCAGACAGCAAACGCATCCACGTGTTCATGTCGACGTCGCCGATCCACATGGAGCGGATGCTCCGGATGACCCCCGAGGAGGTGATGAAGTCGATCGTCGAAGGCGTCGCCCGCGCCAAGCAGTACGCAGAGGACATCGAGTTCTCGCCGCAGGATGCCACCAGGTCGGACCCGGACTTCGTGATCGCGACGTGCCGGGCGGCCGTCGAGGCGGGAGCGACCACGATCAACATCCCGGACACCGTCGGCTACGCCATCCCCGAGGACTTCGTAGCCCTCATGTCCCGGGTGTATGCCGACGTGCGCGGCAAGAACGAGGACGTGACCATCTCGACGCACTGCCACAACGATCTCGGTCTGGCGGTCGCCAACTCGCTATCTGCCATCAAGGCCGGGGCCCGCCAGATCGAAGGGGCGATCAACGGCATCGGAGAGAGGGCCGGTAACACGTCGACCGAGGAGATCATCATGGCGGTGAAGACCCGCCAGGACTACTTCGGGGTCGAGATCGCAGCAGACACCACCCAGATCTACGACACGTCCCGGCTCGTGTCGAGCCTCACCGGCTACCCGATCCAGTACAACAAGGCCGTCGTCGGGCGGAATGCCTTCTCGCACGAGTCCGGGATCCATCAGCACGGTGTGCTGCGCGACCGCGAGACGTACGAGATCATGGATCCGGCTTCGGTCGGCCAGGCGAGCCGCATCGTGCTCGGGAAGCATTCGGGAAGGGCCGCCTTCTCTGACGCCCTTCGCAAGCTCGGGGTCTCGCTCGAGGACGAGGACTTCGCCGGGGCGTTCGCCCGCTTCAAGGAGCTCGCCGATCGCAAGGGCGAGATCAGCGAGGAAGGCATCCTGGCGATCGTCGAGGAGAACGCCCCCATCAGGGGGTCGGTTCTCCAACTGTTGAGTGTCCACGTGTCGGGTGGCAGTGACGCACTCCCCGTCGCAGCCGTCAAGGTGGCGAGGGGCGAGGAGATCATCGAGGCGACCGCCCACGGAGACGGCATGGTCAACGCGGCGTTCGTCGCCCTCCAGGACCTCTTCGGGATCGCGGCGACGCTCGTCGACTACAGGGTCAGCCCGCTCACGACCGGGGCGGACGCCATGGCCGAGGTCAATGTGGTGATCCAGGTCGGCTCGGAGACGTTCTCCGGTCGAGGAGTCTCGACGGACGTCGTCGAGGGCTCGACCAGGGCATTCGTCGCCGCGCTCAACAAGGCGAGCATCGATCACGGCGCACTGGAGGGAGGTTGATGGCCCACATCGTCCTCCTCCCGGGCGACGGAATCGGACCGGAGGTGCTCGCCGAGGCCCGCAAAGTGCTCGTGGCCGCGGCGCACGGTCACCACCTCTCGCTCGTCTTCGAGGAGCGCCCGATGGGCGGCAACGCCATAGACGACTTCGGCGACCCTCTCCCCGAATCGACGCTAGAGGCGTGCCGGGCGGCGGACGCCGTGATCCTCGGCGCCGTCGGAGGCCCGAAGTGGGACGACCCCGCCGCCAAGACGAGGCCGGAAGCAGGGCTGCTGCGGCTCCGCAAGGAGCTCGGGCTGTTCGCCAACCTGCGCCCCATCAAGGGCCATGCCCAGCTCATCGGAGCGTCGCCACTTCGCAGGGAGATCGTCGAAGGGGTCGACATCCTGTTCTTCCGGGAGCTGACGGGTGGGATCTACTTCGGGCCCTCGTCCGTGTCCGCAGACGGGACGAGCGCGTCGAGCACCATGGTGTACTCGCAGGGCGAGGTCGAGCGGATCGTCCGGCTGGCAGCCCAGGCCGCCAGAGAGCGCAGTAACAAACTCACTTCCGTCGACAAGGCGAACGTGCTCGAGGTCTCCCGCTTGTGGCGCCGCGTGGCGGCGGCCATCATGGCCGACGAGTTCGCCGACGTCGAATACGAAGTCGTGCTCGTCGACGCCATGGCGATGCACCTCATCGCCCGGCCGAGGGATTTCGACGTCGTCGTCACCGGCAACCTGTTCGGGGACATCCTCACCGACGAGGCGTCGATGCTGCCGGGCTCGATGGGGATGCTGCCGTCCGCCTCGCTCGGCTCGAACGGCCCCGGCTTGTACGAGCCGATCCACGGATCGGCGCCCGACATCGCCGGAAAGGGGACCGCCAACCCGCTGGCGGCCATCCTGGCGGCGGCGATGGCGCTGCGGCACTCGCTCGGAGCGGTGGAGGCTGCGAGCGCCATCGAGGTCGCCGTCGATCGCGTGCTGGACGACGGGCTCAGGACCGTCGACATCGCAGCCGGCGGACCGAGCGTCTCGACCATTGAGATGGGTGACGGGGTGGTCGCCGCTCTCGGCTGAGGAGCCTCCCGTTCCTGCGTACCACCCTCGCACCACTGCGATGCCGGGACGCCGGAACGGATCGTCAATCCCCCTCAGGGGCAACGGGCATCCTGCCGAAAACCCTTGGATGAGGTCCCGGCCCTTCACTCGGGTATGCCTGTTCGCCGCCTTCGCCGTGCTGGCGGCTTCGTGCGGGAGGAGCGGCCCTGCGCCGCGCCAGCCGACGACGACCACCGAGCCTCCGGCCAGGGCGGTGACGGAGCTCGCCCCGACCCCGACGTCGATCGGCGACCCGCTCGCCCCTGGTCTCGGCAACGGCGGGTACGACGTGGTCGCATACGACCTGGCCGTCCAGTGGAAGCCGAAGCTCGCAACGGCACGGATCACCGCCACCGTCGAGGCAGAAGCGACGGAAGCCCTCGACACGTTCACGCTCGACTTCGCCGAGTTCGCCATCCAGTCGATCACGGTGAACGGCGAGGACGCCAAGGCCGACCTCGACCGATCCAAGCTCACGGTGACGCCTGCCTCGCCCATCGCAGCGGGTGACACCTTCGTCACCGAGGTGCGGTACGTCGGACCGCCCGGCCTTCACCGATCGGACCTGGCTCGACACGAGGTCGGGTGGACGATCACCGATACGGGAACCGTGTTCGTCACGGCCGACCCCGACGGAACCCACCTCTGGGCCCCCGTAAACGACCATCCCCTCGACAGGGCGACCTGGAGGATCGAGATCTCGGCGCCCACGCCGCTGTTCGGGATCGCCAGCGGCAACATGACGAACCGAGTGCAAGGCCCCGAGACGACCACCACCGAGTGGACGACGAGCCAGCCGGTCGGCCCGCAAGCCATCACGCTGGCAATCCGCGACGCAACGCTCATGGAGCCGAAGACCTCGTCGGGCGTCGACCTCAGGAACCTCCTCCCGGCGGCCATGGCGGACGACCCACCCCCGGTCCTCGGGAAGGTGGACGCCATGATCGACTTCCTCGAGCAACGGCTTGGTCCATTCCCGTACGACTCGTACGGGATCGCCGTCATCGACGGCATCTCCCCTCCCCTCCCAGCGAACACCTGGTCGATCCTGACGGCCGAGCAGCTCGCCGACGAGAACCAGGCAGAGCTGCGAATCGTCGCCGATCTGGCACGACACTGGTTCGGCGACAGCGCGACACCCCGCACCTGGTCGGAGGTCTGGCTGTCGACGTCGCTCCCGCTCTATGCGAGCTGGATGTGGCTCGAGAACCAGAACGGGTCGAAGTCGATCGAGGTCGTCGCCAGGGTGGCGCGCTCCGAGGTGAAGGACTCGGCGTGGCAGGCCCCCAACGACCCGATCGAGGGCGACATCTACGGCACCGCGACCTTCCTGTACGGGGCGGTGTACCTCCACGCCTTGCGACTGAAGATCGGTGACCGGGCGTTCTTCGATCTGCTGCGAACCCTCCACAGTGACCACAAGGGTGACGTGATCACGACGAGCGACCTCGTGTCGGAGACGTACCGGGCGTCGGGCCAGGACCTGCGGTTCTACATCGACGCCTGGTTCGCCGCCGATCCGCTTCCCGGCTTCCCGGACGCATAACAGCACCCGTTGCGCGGCGAACGCCCTACATTCGACGCATGTCACGGCGTGCGGCTCCTCTGACGGTCCTCTTGGCGCTCGCCGTCTCCGGCTGCACGTCGGCTGCTCCGACGACGACCGCCGTCCCGGAGGCGCCGGCCGCTGCGGCGACATCGACAACCGCACCGACGACCACCATCCCCGCGTCCACCACCACGACAACGACCACGACGACCACCATGGCTCCAACGACCACAGCGGTCGGGTTCGCAGAGGTAGAGGGGATCGGTGACTCCTACTTTCCGACGCTCGGCAACCCCGGCTACGACGTCGCCAACTACCACCTCGACCTCACGTTCGACCCGGCGACGGGGACGCTCACCTCCCTCGTGACGATCGCCGCCGCCGCCACCAGCGACCTCGCCCGGTTCAACCTCGACTTCATCGGGTTCGAGATCACCGAGTTGACCGTCGACGCCGCCCCGGCGCTCTGGGACAGGACGACCGAGGAGTTGACCGTCGAGCCGCCGGCGCCGATCGCAGCAGGCGAGGACTTCGTCGTGACGGTCGCCTACCACGGCAAACCGGTCGCCACGACGTCTTCTGCGATCCCCCTCAACGTCGGATGGTCGACCGTCAACGGCCAGAGCTACGTCGTCGCCGAGCCGGATGCCGCCCGGACCTGGTTCCCGTGCAACGACCATCCGGCGGACAAAGCGGCGTTCACCTTCCGGATCACCGTCCCGGACGGGACGACCGCGGCGGCGAACGGCGAGCACATCGAGACCGTCACGGACGTCGGCGCCTCGACGTGGGTCTGGGAGCTCGACGAGCTGATGGCGCCTTACCTGGCGACGGTGGTGATCGGGGACTTCTCGATCGTCCCCGACGACTCGGGGCCGGATATCGGCGGGGTCGCCATCCGCAACGTGCTGCCGCCAGACTTGGCGGCGGCACCACCGGGCGCCCTCGACCAGCAGGCCGAGATGATCGAGTTCTTCTCGGAGCGCTTCGGGCCATACCCGTTCGACGAGTACGGGATCGCCATCGTCGACGGGTTCCCGGCAGCCCTCGAGAACCAAACCCTCTCGGTGTTCGGCCGGGGGTTCGCAGAGTCTCCCGACTTCGAGATCGTGCTCGTCCACGAGCTCGCCCACCAGTGGTTCGGCGACGTCGTCTCTCTCGCCCAGTGGAAGGACATCTGGCTCAACGAAGGCTTCGCCTCGTACGCAGAGTGGCTGTGGATCGAGGCCCAGTTCGGGGAGGAGGCACTCGCTCTGGGAATCGAGCAGGAGCGCCAGGCATTCGCGGCCTTCGGACTTCCCCCTCCCGGGTCTCCTCCAGCGGGCGACCTGTTCAACGGGTCGGTCTACCGCGTCGGTGCCATGACGCTGCACGCCCTCCGCCTCACGGTCGGCGACGAGAACTTCTTCGACATCCTGCGGTCGTACGTCGACCGCTTCGCAGGCGGCGTGGCATCGACGGATGACTTCATCGGCGTGGCGAGCGAGGTGTCGGGCGAGGACATGCGGCCTCTCTTCGAAGCATGGCTCTATGGCGACGAGATCCCGGCGTTCCCGACCCCCTGAAGGCCGCGGCGAACGCCGTGCTACTTGCTGCGCAGCTTCGGATCCAGGGCGTCGCGGAGCCCGTCGCCGATGAAGTTCACGCTGATGACCGTCAGCGAGATCATCAAGCCCGGCCAGATCACCCGCATCGGCGTGATGTTGATGTAGTCCTTGGCGTCGAGGAGGAGCCGGCCCCACGTCGGGAAGTCGGACGGGAAGCCGAGACCGAGGAAAGACAACGCAGACTCCGTGATGATGGCGACGGCGACGCCGAGGGCGGCGGCCACCATCACGGGGCTCAGCACGTTCGGAAGGATGTGGCGGGCGACGATGTTGCGCCGCCTCGTGCCGATGCTCTGAGCCGCCAGCACGAACTCCTCCTCCTTGATCGACAACACCTCGCCTCGCACCACCCGGGCCGTCTGCATCCAGCTCGTGATCCCGATCACGAACACCACCAGGAGGAAGATGCCGGCCTCCGGGCCGAACCTCGCTCGCAGGGCGTCCCGGAACAGCATGATGATCACCAGCAACAGGGGCAGGACGGGGAGAGCGAGGAACATGTCGGTCAGACGCATCAGGGGTCCGTCGAGGCGCCTGAAGAACCCCGAGACGACCCCGATCGCCGTCCCGATGAAGACCCCGAGCAGCATCGCCGTCATCCCGACGGCCAGCGAGATCCTCCCGCCGATCATGACCCTGGCCGCGACGTCGCGGCCGAGGTTGTCGGTCCCCAGCAGGTGCCGCACCGAAGGGCTCAGGTTGGCGTTCGGCACGTCGATGGCGAACGGGTCCCACGGGTAGAAGAACGGACCGAGGAAGCTGGTCAGGACGATCAGCGTCAGCACGAACAGGCCAACGACGGCGCCCTTGTGGCGGCGGAACTGGCGCCTCACGTCGGCCCACAACGATCGGTGCTTGCCGTCGACGGCAATGCCGTCTACGGCTGCCGCCTCCTCGATGCGCTCTTGTGTCGTAGCCATCCGCCTGCCTATTCGGTCGGTGGTCGGTCAGTCATATCGGATCCGGGGATCGAGCAAGCCGTACGTGACGTCGGCGAGGAGGTTGAACCCCACGGTGAGCACGGCGAAGATGA
Organism: Acidimicrobiia bacterium; assembly: GCA_036396535.1. NCBI lineage: Bacteria > Bacillati > Actinomycetota > Acidimicrobiia > Acidimicrobiia bacterium. The sequence continues at coordinate 42,955 of DASWKR010000030.1, forward strand.
ACGTCAGCGTCTGCACCATGGGTATGTCGGCACCCTGGATCGAGCTGATTAGCAGCTGGCCGAGGCCGTTGATCCTGAAGATCTGCTCGGTGATGATCGCCCCTGCGAAGATCCCGGGGATCTGGAGGGCGATGAGCGTCACGACCGGGATGAGGCTGTTGCGCAGCACGTGACGGATCAGCACCCGGTTCTCACGAAGCCCCTTGGAGCGCGCCGTGCGGACATAGTCGTCGTTGAGGTTGTCGAGCACGGACGACCGGGTGAAACGACTCAGCGCAGCCGCGTTGAAGAGAGACAGCACGGCCACGGGCATGATCATCTGTTTCACCTGGACGACGAAGCTGTCCCAATCGGTCACGGTGTGCGTCGTGTCGTAGAACGACGGGAACCACCCCAGGTAGACGCTGAAGATGACGATCGCCAGCAGACCGGTGAAGAACGTCGGGACGGAGTAGCCGACCATCGAGACGAACGTCCCGACGTTGTCGAACGCCGAATACTGCTTGTAGGCAGATATGACCCCGACGGGGATGGCGATGACGATCCCGAAGATGAAAGCCAGGCCGAGGACCCAGAGGGTCTGCGGGATCCGCTGGATGATGATGTCGACGACGGGTGCCCGAGAAGACCACGACAGGAGGCGAGTCCTGTTGGCGCTGTCGCCGATGCTGACGTTGAAGATCTCCTCGATCATGTTGAGCGGCTCGGTGATGAACATCTGATTCGTCCACTTCACCCACCGGAAGAAGAACGGGTCGTTGAGCCCGAGCGTCTCCCGGATCCTCTCACGGGTCTCGGGTGGGATGGTCAACGGCAACGAGGCCGTCGGGTCGCCCGGCGCCAGGTCGAGGATGGCGAAGATGACGAAGCTGATCACGATCAGCGTCGGGATCGCGATCAGAGTTCTCCGAACGATGTATCGACCCATCCGCCCCTGCCGTTTTCAGCGGAAGGGCCTCTCAGGATCACTCCCGAAAGGCCCTCCCATCATCCACGTCCGAGTGCGCGTCGCTGCTAGCTGCGCACCCAGTCCTCCACGTTCCAGTACTCCGAGTCCCACCCGTTGACGGTCCCGTAGCCCTGCAGGGTGTTGGCGAAGGCCGACACCGATCCGCGCCACGTGAGCGGGATGATCGCTCCGCCCTGAACGATCATGTCGTTCAGCTGGATCGACAGCTCCTTGCGCTGGGCGAAGTCCGTCGTCCCCTGCAGCTCTGCATAGAGGGCGTCGAACTCGGGCCGCGACCACCGGGGGATGTTCGAGCCGCCGAAGTTGTCGGCGGTGACGATCTGGTCGGTGACGTAGTTACCCAGGTACGTTTGCGGGTCGGGGCTCCCAGAGCCGTTGGTGTACATCTCGACGTCGGCGTAGAACTTCTGGTAGGTGTCCGGGCTGGCCGGATCGCCCCCGAAGTAGACGTCGGCGACGACGTTCTTCAGCTCTGCATCGATTCCGATCTGGCTCCACCAGTCCTTGACCAGGTCCTGGGTCGTCTGCCGCACGGCGTTCGTCGACGTCTGGTAGAGGACGAACAGCGGGTCGCCGTCCGGCGTCTCGCGGATCCCGTCGCCATCGCTGTCGACGTAGCCGGCTCCCTCGAGGAGCGCGATGGCTCCCTCGATGTCCTGAACCAGGCAAGCGTCGTTGTTGGTGGACTGGCCACCCGTCTCCGTCTCGATCGGCCACAGGTTGCACGTTGACAGACCGCCATCGCCGTACGCCACATCCACGATCACCTGACGGTCGATCGCCATCGACATGGCGTTCACCACGGCCGGGTCCGTGAGGAACGGGTGCGGGTTCGCCCCGTCGAGGTACTCGGACCGGTCGGCCCCGAGGTCCGGGTCGGCGTTCGTCTGGTTGATGTCGATGCGCTCCACGTTCGAGGCGAACCCGGCATCGACGACGCCGAGCCCTGCCGCCTCCATGTTGGCGAGCACGACCGGGTCGACCTGCAGGTTCCAGGCGTAATCGGCCTCACCGAGCTCGAGCACGGACCGCGCCGCAGCCTCGGCGTCGCCGCCACCCTTGATGAGCACCTCTCCGAAGAACGGCTTGCCGTCGGCGATGCCCCGGTAGTTGGGGTTCAGCGCGTAGCTCGCCGTGTCGTTCGTGAGGAACTCCGTAACGGTGAACGGGCCGGTGCCCACGGGCGAGAAGTTCTCGTCCGTGCACTGCGCCGCGTTGGCGCCGACGCAATTCTCGAACTGCGCCTTCTGCAGGATCGGTGACTGATAGGTCACGAATGCGTTGTACGGGAACGGCTGCGGAGAGTCGAACGTGACCAGGGCGGTCACTGGGTCGACTGCCTCGACGGCGGTGATGCCGGCGAAGAACGTCGACTGAGTGCAGTCGCTCGTCTGCGTGCAGTACTCCCACGTGAACACGACGTCATCGGCGGTCAGGGGTGTGCCGTCCGACCACGTGACCCCTTCCTTGAGCGTCCAGGTCACCGAAGTGAGGTCCTCGGACACCCCGCCGTTCTCGACGGTCGGGATCTCGGCGGCCAGTGACGCAACCAGCTCACCCTCGGGGCTGAACTCGGCCAGCGGCTCCAAGATGAGAGAGGCCGCCAGCAGTTCCTTGGTACCTCCGGACAGGAATGGGTTGAGTGTGGACGGCGCCTGCCATTGGAGCAGGGCCAAGAGGCCGCCCTCACCGGCTACGCCTCCGGTCGGCGGTGCTTCCGTGGTCGTCCCCGGCTCCGCCGTCGTGCCGGGCTCGCTGCTGGTTGTAGTTGATTCTCCGGGGGGCGTCGTGGTCGTGTCTTCGGCTCCGTCGTCGCCGCCGCACGAAGCGACGACGAGCGCCAGGACCGCGACCAGAGAGACCCATCTCCATCGTTTCATGGTTTGCCTCCATGTGCCGGTGCGATCGACCGGCATGTCGCGAACGGTAACAGAATCCAGCAATCCGGACAGGGAAGACGCTCCCGGATCATGGCGATCCAGCCGCGTCTTTTCACTTCGCGAAGTGGCATGCCACCCACCGGCCCGGCTCTAGTTCCCGCCACTCCGGCTTCTCGATCACGCACCGTTCCTGGGCGACGGGACACCTGGTGTTGAACGGACAGCCCGGAGGAGGGGTTGCCGGGCTCGGGATGTCTCCCTGGAGGATGATCCGCTTACGGGTCGCTTCCACCTTCGGGTCCGGCACGGGCACCGCCGACAGCAGAGCCATCGTGTAGGGGTGCTTCGGGTCGTTGTAGAGGGCGTCGACATCGGAGAGCTCCATGATCTTGCCGAGGTACATCACCGCGATGCGATCGGCGATGTGGCGCACCATGCTCAAGTCGTGCGAGATGAACAGATACGTCAAATTGAGTACGTCCTGAAGGTTCTCGAGGAGGTTGACGACCTGCGCCTGGATCGAGACATCGAGGGCGGCGATCGGCTCGTCGCACACGATGAAGTCTGGATTCAGCGCGATCGCCCTGGCGATGCCGATCCGCTGACGCTGCCCACCCGAGAACTCGTGTGGGTACCGGTTGGCGTGCTTCGCTTCGAGGCCGACCAGGCTGAGCAGCTCTTCGATCCTCTGGCGCCGCTCCTTGCCCTTGGCCGTTCCGTGCTCCCTGAGGGGCTCGCCGACGATCGACGATACGGTCATCCTCGGGTTGAGCGAGGCGTGCGGATCCTGGAAGACCATCTGCATGCGCGGTCGCAGCGTGCGGAGCCGCTCGCCTTTCGTGCTGGTGAGCACGACCCCGTCGAACGTCACGGAACCCTCGGTGGCGTGGTCGAGCTGGAGGATGACGCGTCCCGTGGTCGACTTACCCGACCCGCTCTCGCCGACCAGGCCGAGCGTCTCGCCACGATGGATGTCGAAGCTGACGCCGTCGACCGCCTTCACGGCCCCGACCTGCCGTCGGAAGACTCCCTTCATGATCGGGAAGTGCTTCTTGAGGTCTTTTACGCTGACCAGCACCTCGCGTCGAGACGCAGGTGGGGCGGGGGCGGCGCCCGGGGCGCTACGTTCCATCTCGTGGCCTGTTCAGCTCCGTGTCCCACCAGCAGGCGACCTTGCGGGTCTCCGAGATCTGCATCAGCGGCGGGTTCTCGTTGCGGCAGCGCTCGAAGGCGTACGGGCAGCGGGGCTCGAAGGGGCAGCTCGTCGGGGGGCTGTAGAGGCTGGGAGGCTGGCCCTTGATGTTGACGAGCTCCTTGCCCTTCTGGTCGAGACGGGGAAGCGACCCGAGCAACCCTTGCGTGTATGGGTGCCGCGGCGTCTCGTACAGATCACCGACCGTCGCCTCCTCGACGACCTGGCCTCCGTACATGACGATCACACGGTCGGCGATACCCGCCACGACACCGAGGTCGTGGGTGATCCACACCACGGCCGTTCCGAGCCGCTCCCGCAGCTCTTTGACGATCTCGACGATCTGGGCCTGGATCGTGACATCGAGCGCCGTCGTCGGCTCGTCGGCGATGATCACCTGCGGCGAGCACGCCAGGGCCACGGCGATCATGACACGCTGCCGCATGCCTCCCGAGAGCTCGTGCGGGAACGATTTGAGACGCCGCCGTGCCCCTGGGATCCCCACGAGGTCGAGGAGCTCCACGGCCCGGGCCTCGAGTTTCTTATCACGCAACCGCTGATGGATCTTGAGCGACTCCATGATCTGATAGCCGATCGTGAGCACCGGGTTCAAAGAGGTCATGGGATCCTGGAAGATGAAGCCGATCTTGCCACCGCGAACGGCTCGGAGGTCGTCTGCGTCGAGGGTGAGGAGATCCCTGCCTTCGAAGATCGCCTCTCCCGAGATGATCTTCCCTGGCGGTATGGGGATGAGGCGTAACAGCGACATCATCGTGACGCTCTTCCCGGAGCCGCTCTCGCCGACCACTCCGAGGAACTCGCCTCTGTTCAGCGTGAAGCTGACGCCGTTGACGGCGTGAACCGTTCCATCCTGGGTATGGAACTGCGTATGTAGGTCCGAGACCTGGAGTACTGGCTGCGGCTCGCTCACGTGCTTGGCCTATTCCCCTCCGGGTGGCTCGGTCACCGCCTCCGGATGAGGGAGGGTAACACCAAGGCCGGGAGGGCGACGTCTCGGCGCGCCCGGCGTTTCCGCCTCACCGCACGGGCGGGCCGGGACGCACGAGTCGGGAGGTCGGTACGTCCTACGAGGTCGCTGCGCCTGGCGTCGCCGAAGGACCACTAGCTTGAAGCCATGGCCGAGAACTCGAATGCGACTGCGGCCTCCGCAGGCGCCGCAGCCGACATCGGGATCTACGGGCTGGCCGTGATGGGCAGCAACCTGGCGCTCAACATGGCGGATCACGGCTTCACGGTTGCGGCTGCCAATCGCACCGTCGAGCGAGTCGACGAGTTCGTCGCCGACGAGGCCGCCGGCAAGCCGATCGTCGGTGCCCGATCGTTGGAGGGCCTCGTCGCCGCCCTCGAGAAGCCGCGGCGAGTGATGCTGATGATCAAGGCGGGCCGGCCGGTCGACGACACGATCGACACGCTCATCCCGATGCTCGAACAGGGCGACATCATCATCGACGGGGGCAACTCCCTCTACACGGACACGATCCGCCGCACGAGCAAGGTCGAAGCCGCCGGCCTCCGCTACGTCGGCACCGGCGTGTCGGGCGGCGAGGAGGGCGCCCGGCATGGACCCTCTCTCATGCCGGGCGGGTCCCCGGACGCCTGGGAGCACGTTCGGCCGATCTTCCAGGCGATCGCCGCCTCGGTGGACGGCGTCCCGTGCTGCGACTGGGTCGGGCCGAACGGCGCCGGCCACTACGTCAAGATGGTCCACAACGGCATCGAGTACGGAGACATGCAGGTCATCGCCGAGGCCTACGACATCATGCGCCGCGGCTTGGGCATGTCGTATCCCGAGATGGCCGACGAGTTCGCCGCCTGGAACGAGGGCCGGCTCGACTCGTACCTCATCGAGATCACGGCAGCCATCCTGCGCCACGCCGACGACGGAGGGGGCCCCCTCGTCGAGAGCATCCTCGACGCGGCAGGCCAGAAGGGGACTGGCAAGTGGACGGTGATCTCATCGATGGAGACCGGCCAGCCCGTGTCGCTCGTCGCCGAGGCCGTCTACGCCAGGATCCTGTCGGCCCTGAAGGAGCGGCGCCGCGAGGCGGCCGCCGTGCTCGAAGGACCGGAGCCATCTCTCCAAGGTGAGCGCGCCGGCGTGCTCGCCGACCTCGAGCACGCCCTCTACGCGTCGAAGATCGTTTCGTACGCCCAGGGGTTCATGCTCCTCGACGCCGCCGACGACGAGCACGAGTGGGGGCTCGACTTCGCCTCGATCGCCTCGATGTGGCGCGGCGGTTGCATCATCCGGTCTCGGTTCCTCTCCGACATCATGGGGGCGTACCGGAGCCATCCCGAGACGCGCAGCCTCCTCACGATCCCGTTCTTCGTCGACGAGATCCACGCCGCCCAGGGAGGGTGGCGCCGCACGGTGGGGCGGGCGGTCACCGCCGGGATCCCGGTGCCCGCATACTCGGCGGCGCTTGCGTTCTACGACGGCTACCGATCCGAGCGGCTCCCCGCCAACCTGCTGCAGGCGCAGCGGGACTACTTCGGAGCCCACACGTACGAACGAGTCGACCGGCCACGCGGCGAGTACTTCCACACCGACTGGACCGGCACGGGGGGCGACGTGTCTGCGACCACCTACAACGCCTGACGCCCGGACCAACACCGTTCCGGCGTCCCCATGTCGCACATATGCGATGGGGGTACGCCAGAACGGGAGGGCGATCAGCATTCGGGGACGAATGCGGCCACCCTGCTGTGGGTGTTCGGATCGTTGGTGCGCCACCACGCCCTGACCCTGATCTCGGCGCCGGCGGCGAACCCGGCCGGCACGGGAGCGCTGCCGTCGAGGTCGGCGCCAGGCACGGCTTGCACCGTCCCGCCGTCTTCGGGCCACACGACGACCTCCCCCTCGTTCCGGTCGTCCGTCACCGTCACGTTCATCACCCGATCCGACGGCGCCGAGTTCTCGAGGTGCCACTCGATGGTGGGTGTGTCGTCGACGCACGACGCTCCGGCGACGAACGTCGGCCCCCTCGCCGGAGTCTCGTAGCCCGGCGCGCACAAGTCCGGCCGGAACACCAAGACGCTGCGCGACTCCGGCGCGTCGCTCCAACCGGCGACGAACCGGCGAGGCTCGTTCGGTCGGCGGTCGGTGAGGAACGTCCCGCCGGCGGCCTCACCGGCGTCCAATGCGATCTCCACCGGTTGTTCGCCTCGCGTCTCGATCACGAGATCGTGGGCGACGACGTCGCGGTTCTCGACGACCCACCGAACGAAAGGGCCGGTGGCATCGCAATCCCCGCCACCGAGGAACACGGGAGGGCTGCCCGGAACGGCGGCCACGAGCGTCGTCGGCGTTGCGGCAGGCGGATCTGCGGTGGACACCGCGGCGCCGCCCGACCCGCAGGCCGACACGAGTACCCCGCAAGCGAGAACGCCACCGACCGCTCGACGTAGGCTGAGCCGGTGAGCCCCGAGGAGTGCATCGAGCGCATGACGAGCGCCCCTGTGGCGGTGCTCGGAACCATCGGTGGGAAGGGGGCGCACCTCGTGCCGATCGTCTTCGCTCTCGACGGCCCGAACCGCCTGGTCACGGCCGTCGACCACAAGCCGAAGTCGACCCGTGCCCTGCGACGCCTCGACAACATCCGCACCGACCCGCGGGTGACGGTGCTCGCCAGTGGCTACCACGACGACTGGGACCGCCTCTGGTGGGTGAGGGCCGAGGGCACCGCCCGCGTAGACGACGACCCCGAGGCCGTTGCCGCCGCCGCCCGCCTGCTGGCAGAGAAGTACCCGCAGTACGGGGTGACACCACCGGCAGGCCCGCTCATCGACGTCACGGTCGGGCGTTGGTCCGGATGGACGGCCACGTGATCACATCTCGATGGCGAGGCGCTTCGCCGACCGCAGCACGGCCCGAGCCTCGCCGGCGAGATGGTCTCCGGCACACTCCTCCCACGCCGGGCGGGTCTCGATGAGGGCGCTCCGCAAGCCCAAGAGCGCATCCGGAGAGTCCGACGGGTCGGCGGCGGCGGCGCGGAGCTTCTCGGCGGCCCGGGGCGCCTCGGACTCGACGGCGTCCGCCAGGCGGATCGCGGTGTTCCTCACCTCGTCGAGCGTGGTGTTCATGGGCCGATGATCCCACGGGTCACGACAAAACTCGACGAGACGCGCCTCGGCTAGGTTCTTGGCGATGCGCGTCGGGATCCCCAGAGAGCGGGCCGCCAACGAGCGGCGGGTTGCGATCGTCCCTGCGACTGCGGCCACGCTGCGCGACTGGGGATGGGACGTCGACGTCGAGCGCGCGGCAGGCGTGGCAGCCGGGTTCCCCGACGACGCCTACGAGGCATCCGGAGCGACAATCGTCGACCGGGTCGCCGGCCTCGACGTGCTGGCGTGTGTCGGTCCGCCGGCGACCGAGCTTCTCGACGCAGTCTCCGACGGCGGTATCGTCGTCGGGTTCCTCGAGCCGTACACGAACGAGAATCTCATGCGGTCGATGGGCGAGCGCAGGCTCACCGCGCTGGCCGTCGAGGCGATGCCGCGCACCACGCTCGCCCAATCGATGGACGCTCTTTCATCACAAGCGAACCTCGCCGGCTACGCCGCCGTCCTCGCCGCGGCGCAGGCGTCTCCGAAGCTGTTGCCGATGATGGTGACGGCCGCCGGGACCATCGCTCCGGCACGGGTGTTGATCCTCGGCGTCGGCGTTGCCGGCCTGCAGGCCATCGCGACTGCGAAACGGCTCGGAGCCGTGGTGCACGCCTACGACATCCGGACCGACACCAAGGAGCAGGTCGAGTCGCTCGGAGCCCGTTTCGTCGAAGCGCCGACGGCCGCATCTGACGACGCCGGCTATGCCACCGAGGTCACCGAGGACACCCAGGCAGCCCAGCACGCCGCCCTCGCCCCATTCGTCGCCGATGCGGACATCGTCGTCACCACGGCGCTGATCCCCGGCCGCCCAGCCCCACTGCTCGTCACAGACGACATGATCGAGTCGATGCATCCGGGAGCCGTGATCTTCGACATGGCAGCCGCAACGGGCGGGAACGTCTCGATGACCCGGCCGGATGAGGTGGTCGTCCACAACGGCGTCGCCATCCACGGGCCGACGAGCCTCGTGAGCCTGGTTGCGGCCGACGCCAGCAGGATGTACTCGAGGAACTTGCAGAACCTGCTCGAGCGGATGCGGGCGACAGAGGACGGCCGAGTCGACATCGAGGACGAGATCCTCGGCGGCTGCGCCGTCATGCACGCCGGGGAGGCTCGCAACGATCGAACGAAGGCCCTGCTGGGAGCGCACCCGTGAACCCCTTCATCGCCGGCATCGTGGTGTTCGTTCTCGCCTCGTACGTCGGGCTCGAGATCATCTCGAAGGTTCCGCCGACACTGCACACACCCCTCATGTCGGGCGCCAACGCCATCTCCGGCATCACCATCGTCGGCGCCATCGTCGCCGCAGGCGTAGGGAGCGGCGCCGCTGCCACCATCCTCGGATTCCTCGCCGTCGCAGCCGCCACTATCAACGTCGTCGGCGGCTTCCTCGTGACGGACCGCATGCTCGAGATGTTCAAGAGGCGCCCGGAGCGGCGTCGATGACCGAGCTGCTCTACCTCCTCTCCGCCGTCCTCTTCATCTCGGGCATCAAGCAGCTCTCCTCCCCCCGGTCGGCTCGGCGGGGGAACCAGCTCGCGGCCGTCGGGATGCTCCTGGCGATCGTCGTGACGCTCGTCGACCTCGAGATCGTGTCGTGGGTGCCGATCGTGGCCGGACTCGTCGTCGGCGGCGCCATCGGAGCCTTCCTGGCACTGCGGGTGCAGATGACGGCGATGCCCCAGCTCGTCGCCGCCTTCAACGGGTTCGGCGGGATCGCGTCGGCGCTTGTGGCGCTCGCCGAGCTCGACAGGACGGGCGCCGACTTCGCGACGGAGACGGCCGCCACGGTTGCGCTCTCGATCGTCATCGGAACGGTGACGTTCAGCGGCAGCTTCGTGGCGTACGCCAAGCTGCAAGGGCTCCTGCCCGGGCGCCCGCTCGGATTCCCCGGTGGTCAGCTCCTGAACGCGGCGGTCGCGGTCGGCATCGTCGCCGTCGGCCTGTGGGCGGTGATCGGCGACGCCGCCCCGGCCTACTGGATCCTCGCCGCCCTCGCCTTCGTCATCGGCATACTCGGTGTCATCCCGATCGGGGGCGCCGACATGCCGGTCGTCATCTCGCTCCTCAACTCGCTGTCCGGCGTCGCAGCATCGATGGCGGGCTTCGTCATCGGGAACTCGGCGCTCATCATCGCCGGAGCCCTCGTCGGCGCGGCGGGCTTCATCCTGACAGTACTCATGGGAGAGGCGATGAACCGCTCGCTCGCCAATGTGCTCTTCTCCGGGTTCGGTGGTGTCGTCACTGCGGCGGGTGTGATGTCGGACAAGCCGGTCAAGCGCGCCACCCCCGACGACGTCGCCATCGCACTCGCCTACGCCGAGAGAGTCGTCCTCGTGCCGGGGTACGGGATGGCGGTGGCTCAAGCGCAGCACGCCGCCCGCGATCTCGCCGAGGAGCTGGAGGGCCGCGGCATCGACGTCCGATACGCCATTCACCCGGTCGCCGGGCGCATGCCGGGTCACATGAACGTGCTGCTCGCCGAGGCGGACGTCGACTACGAGCTGCTCCTCGACCTCGAGCAATCGAACCCGCGGTTCCCGCAGACCGATGTCGTGCTGATCGTCGGGGCGAACGACGTCGTCAACTCGTCGGCTCGCGACGACCCTGCGAGCCCGATATACGGGATGCCGATCCTCGACGTCGACAAGGCGAGCACCGTCGTGGTCGTCAAGCGCAGCCTCTCCCCCGGCTTCGCAGGCATCGACAACCCGCTGTTCTACGAGGACAGCACCATGATGCTGTTCGCCGACGGCAAGGAGGGGCTCGAGTCGGTGCTCAGCGCGCTGGCCGACATCTGATGGACTTCTACGAGGCCGTCCGGGTGCGCCGCATGGTGCGCAACTACGCGGAGGCGCCTGTCGACCCGGCGGCCATCGAACGCATCGTCGATGCTGCCAGGCGCTCCCCATCGGCGGGTCACAGCCAGGGATTCTGCTTCGTCGTCGTCACCGACGAGGCGACGAGGCACAGGATCGCAGAGATCGCGGACGAGCCCGAGTACGTCGCGGCGGGCTTCGATCCGTGGATCTCGCGGGCTCCGGTCCACATCGTGATCGGCACGAGCGAGGAGGTGTACCGATCGCGCTACCGAGAGCCGGACAAGAGCGAGGACGGATCGGACATGGACTGGCCCGTGCCGTACTGGTGGGTCGACGCCGGAGGGGCCATGCTCGCCGTCCTCCTGGCGGCGGTCGCCGAGGGCCTCGCGGCCGGGTTCCTCGGCTCCCACACCATGAGCGAGCTCGAGGCGCTGCTCGGGATCCCGGACGACGTTGCGCTGATCGGCATCGTCACCATCGGACACCCTGCGACCGACAGGCGGTCGGGAAGTCTCGCCAGAGGATGGCGGCCGGGCGTCGTCCACCATGAGCGCTGGGGCAGCTAGCGCGGTGACCAGAAACGTTCGCAGCTTCCGGACCATCTCGCTCGGCCAACGTTGCGCCCAGTCGGCCGTCACGTAGAAGTTCACCTCGTCGCCGCCGTGGGGACACTGGATCTCGGTAGCGACGCGGCCCGGCACGAGGGCTTCGCCCACTCGCCTCCCCAACTAGGATCGCCTCGTCCAGCCGATCACCCGAGGACTCGATGAATCTCTTCGTCACCCGACGCGAGCCGTACAACCCTGCGGTCGAGTTCGTCGAGCGCAAGGGCGCCGGTCACCCCGACACGATCTGTGATCACCTCGCCGAGGAGCTGGCCAGGGAGCTGGCACGCAACTACATCGAGCACACCGGGTACGTGCAGCACTTCAACGTCGACAAGGCGGTCCTGGCGGCCGGGTCGGTCGAGGTCGGGTTCGGCGACGGCCACCACACGAAGGCGTCGCGGCTCGTCCTCGTCGGCAAGGCCGACTCGCTCGGGGACTGGGCGCCCGATCCCTCCCGGCTCGCCGTCGAGTGGAAGAGCAAGCTGCTCGAGATCCTCCCGGAAGCCGGCGAGGAAGCATTCGACGTCGAGATCTGGCTCAACCAATCGTCGCCGGACCTGCAGTCGGTCGTGACGGAGAACGCCCACGCCGCCCCACTCGCCAACGACACGTCGTTCGCGGCCGTGTCGACACCTCACTCGGCGCTCGAGGAGACGGTGTATCGCGTCGAGAAGCTCCTGAACAGCCCGACGTACCGACAGGGGGTACCGATCGGGCGCGACATCAAGGTGATGGGGGCCAGGGTCGAATCGGACGTCAGGCTGACCGTCGCCGTGCCGGTGCTGGCGCGCAAGGTGTCGAACAGGGCCGAGTACGACGAGATCCTCGAGACCGTTCGCCGGACCGCCGCCGAGCAGTCGGCCGAGCTGCTCGGGTCGTCCGTCGACGTGCGCGTCAACCAGGCCGACCTCGCCGAGAGCCCGTACCTCACGCTCACGGGCACGTCCGCTGAGGCGGGCGACGACGGCCAAGTGGGCCGCGGCAACCGCTTCGGTGGGCTCATCACCCCATACAGGCCGATGAGCCTCGAGGCGGCAGCAGGCAAGAACCCCGCTGCTCACGTCGGCAAGACGTACCACGCCGTCGCCGCCGACATCGCCGAGCGGCTGATCGCCGAAACCGCCGTCACCGAGACGACGATTCGCTTGCTGTCGTCGATCGGCCATCCCGTGACCGACCCGCAGGCCGCCCACGTCGAGGTGGCCGGTGACGTCGACGACGCCGCCGTCATGACGATCGTCCGGGAGTGCTTCGCCGACTGGAGCGGCGTCCGGGATCGGATCATCGCCGGTCGGTACGAGCTGTACTGAGCCGACGGCGGTGGATCGCGCCGATGCCGCAGGCCTCGACGGCGACGACCCCCTCGCATCGTTTCGCAACGCCTTCGTCATCGCAGACGACGATCTCGTGTATCTCGACGGGAACTCACTCGGCAGGCTGCCGGTCGCCACCCTCGACCGGATCCACGAGACGGTCGCCGACCAATGGGGGGTGGGACTGGTTCGAAGCTGGCACGATTGGATCGCGCTGCCACAGCAGGTGGGCGATGAGCTGGCACCCATCATCGGTGCAGCCCCCGGGGAGGTCCTCATCAGCGATCAGACCTCGCTCAACCTCTTCAAGCTGGCGAGCGCCGCCGTGACGGTCGAGAGGCCCGACATCGTCACGGATTCGACGAACTTCCCTTCGGACATCTACGTGCTCGACTCCGTCGCTCGAGCAGCAGGGGGACGCCTGATCGTCGTCGATTGCGACGACGTCGAGGGACCGTCGATCGACCGCATCGAGCAGCACCTGAGCGAGAGTGTCGGCGTCGTCGCCCTGTCCCACGTCGCCTTCAAGTCGGCGGCCATCGCCGACATGGCGACCATCACGGCCGCGGCGCATCGGGCGGGAGCGCTGGCGCTCTGGGACCTCAGCCACTCTGCCGGCGCCGTCCCGGTCGCCCTCGACGACTGCGAGGCGGACCTCGCCGTGGGGTGCACGTACAAGCACCTCAATGGCGGCCCGGGGGCGCCCGCATTCCTCTATGTCGCCGAGCGCCTCCAGCGGACGCTCCGCCAGCCGATAGCGGGCTGGTGGGGGCACGCAACCATGTTCGAGTTCACGCTCGACTACCGGCCGGCCGCCGACCTGCGGCGCTTCGCTGTGGGAACTCCATCGATCGTCGCGCTGCGTGCCGCGGCGGTCGGCATCGGGCTGACCGCCAAGGCCGGCGTCGAAGCCATCAGGGCGAAGAACACCAGCCTGACGTCGCTCCTCGTCGAGAGGTACGACGCCCGGTTGGCGCGCATCGGCTTCACCCTCGGCTCTCCCCGGGATGCTGCCGCCCGCGGCTCACACGTGAGCCTGCGCCACGGTGAGGCGAGCCGCATCACCCAGGCGCTCATCGAACGGTCGATCGTCCCCGACTTTCGAGCTCCGGACAACATCCGGATCGGAGTCGCCGGCCTGTACACCACCCACGTCGAGGTCTGGGACGCCGTCGAGGCACTGGCGCAGATCGTCGAGCGCCGCGAGTACGAGCGGTTCGCCGCCGACATCTCCGGCGTCACCTAGGCAGGCTCAGATGCCGGCGATGGCGCGGATGGCCGTCCGCGGACCGTACTTGGGCGGCCTGATGCCGGAGCGCTTCACGAGGACGATCACCCGTCGCCGCACGCCGGCGAACGGGGCGAGCAGCTCGAGCATCCGCTCGTCCGTCCCGCGCGGCTCGCCGGCGAGCACCCAGGCCACGTCGTTCGGGAGGTGGTAATCGCCGACCATCACGGCGTCGCGATCTCCCCACGCGATCCCCATCGCCTGGGCAGCGGTCCACGGCCCGATGCCGCGCACTGCCAGCAACCGGCGCCATGCCGCCTCGCGGTCGAGCGACACGATCTCTTCGAGCCGCCTCGCTCTCCTCGCCACCTCGATGAGGATCGAGGCGCGGGATCGCTCGACTCCCAGCGGGTGCAGGTCGGCGTGACTCAGACTTGCGATCACCTCGGCGACGGGAGGCAGCAATGCGCCCGCCGGCCCCGGGGCCGGCTCTCCCCACCTGCGAACGATCCCCCGGTACGCCGCCTTCGCCTCGTGGCCGGTCACCCTCTGGCCGAGGACGGCCGGGAGGAGTGTCTCGAAGACGGTGCCCGTCCTGCCGAGGCGCAGCCCGGCGGCGCGCCTGTTGAGCTGGCGCACGATACCCGTCGGGTCGAACGACTCGACGTCGTCGTCGAGCCCGACGAGCTGAGGCAGCGAATCGAGACGCCACCGTGCTCCCGGTCCCCACGCCTCGGCGGCGAGCCTGCCTCCATCGAGCTCGAGGTGCACCGTCGCAGGCCCCTCCGGCGTGTGTCCCGTGAGCCAGGCCCGGCGTGGCGACGCTCGCGCCGTCCTGGCGGCCTTCATCTCCAGGGCGCGCACGGTCGCCTCGAGGTCGAGTGGGACATCGACCGGCAGCGTCCGCTTCACGACGCCGACGCTAGCCCAGGAAGGGGGCCGTGGCCTACCCGCCTCCTCAAGCCCACTCGTGCCGGAGCCGATGACTGCCCGAGACTTCCGGAGGGGAACCATGACCGACGGCAACGACACCCCGATGAGCAGCAGCGACCTGCTTCGCCAGGCCCGGGACGAGTTCATGGGCAGGACCGCCTCCGATCGAGAGGGCACCGAGACCACCGCCGCCGAGCCGGCGAGGCGGGTTGGCGCCGCCGACCAGGATGCGCCGGCGGAACCACTTACGACGATGGGCCGTAACCCCGCTCCCACTCCGGGCGCGACGGAGAAGCGCCAGACAGACCGGGTACCGGCGCCAAGCACGCTCGGCACTCCGGAGCAGGTTCCCGCCAAGAGTCGCACGGGGATGCGGCTCCTCGCCCGACTCATCGTCCCGGCCGTCATCTTCGGCGGGATATTCATCTACAACACGATCGACGAGACCGAGACCGTCGAGTCGCTCACGGCCGGTGACTGCCTGCTCGAGCCGGAGGCTGAGGAGATCACCACCGTCGAGGCGCGCGGATGCGGCGACTCGCACGCATACGAGGTCTTCTCCGTCGTCACCGACCCGTCACCCACCTCAGCCTCGTATCCCGGCGTCGAGGAGTTGCTCGAGTCGATCATGGTGCAGTGCCTCGACCGCTTCGAGGGATACGTCGGCACGGCGTATGCCGACTCCGTCTACTGGGCGAATGCCATCTATCCGACCGAGGAGTCGTGGCAGGACGGAGACAGGACGGGCACCTGCCTCCTCTTCGAGGCGAACGCCCAGGGCGACGCCGTCATGCGCACCGGAACGCTGCGCAGCGCCGGACGCTGACGCCTCCCCGGACGGGTGCCCCCAACGCCCCACGGCATACTTTCAATCCGACGGCCACCCGACGAACATGACGAGCCGACATGGCTGACCTTCTGATCGTCGGAGCGGGGACCATCGGCATCGCAGCTGCCCAGGCAGCACTCGAAGACCGGGTCGTGCTCGGCGTCAGCGGCGTCGTCGATCCCGATCCGGATGCAAGGGCACGAGGCGCCGCCGCCCTCGAGACCTCGGGCTACGCCAGCACCCTGGAGGTGCCACTCGCCAGGGAGGGCGACAGGGCCCTGCTCGTGTTCTCTTCTCTCGTGGAGGACGTCGCCCCGGAGATCCTCCGGCTCACCTCGGCCGGCTACCACGTCGTGAGCACTTGCGAGGAGCTCGCATGGCCGCCGAGGCACATCTGGGAGGCATTGCACACCTCGGCTAGATCGACGCGGCGGGTCATCATCATGACGGGCGCCAACCCGGGCTTCGTCATGGACCGGTTGGCCCTCCTCACGGCTGCGGCCAGCCGCCGGCTGAAGTCCGTGACGGTGCGCAGAAGGGTCGACTCGGCGACGAGGCGTGACACGTTCCTCCCGAAGACGGGTCACGGTCTCGACAGGGCTGCCTTCGATGCCGCCGTGGGAGCCGGCACCGTCGGACATCGAGGGATCATGGCCTCGGCTCGGCTCCTCGCCCATACGCTCGGGTGGCCCACGAACGATGTCGCCCAGGCGATCGAGCCGCTCCTCGGCGATGACGGCCTGGCGACCGGCTTCCACCAGACGGTCCTGCTCCGAGCCGACCGCAGGACGATCGACATGGAGCTCACCATCGGCTGGGAGCTCCAGGGAGCCGGGGACACGATCATCGTGGAAGGAGAGCCGCCGATCCTCCTCGAGATCCCGGGCGGCTACCTGGGCGACCAGGGCGCCATCGCCCAGATCCTCTCCGCATTGCGCCGATGCGCCGAGCTCGAGCCGAGCTTCTATAGACCCACGGACCTGCCGCTCCGCTTCGGGTGACCCGGGGCGGCCAGGAGCCGCCGGGCCGCTACCGTTCGCCGATGCGTTCCCGAGCCCTCATCGCTCCGGCACTCGGCGCCTTCCTGATCGTCTCGCTCCCGATCGCCGCATTGGCGCAGGACGCTCCGCCGCTCTGCGACGAGTACGAGGGCATCGTCTGCCAAGGCTGGTTCACGGACGACGCCGGCATCGTCGACGACGACCAGCGGATCGAGGACGCCATCGACGCGGTGATCGGGCGGTACGGCAACGAGATCGCGCTCGTCGTCGTCGACGACAGCAGGGGGCGGTCGACGGCGGAGCTCGCCTTCGGCCTCGGGGAGGCTTGGGGCGTCGGCTCGAGCGCCGACGACGGCATCGTCGTCCTCGTCGACCTGTCGGCGCGCCGCACCGAGATGGTGTACGGACCAGGGGTGTCACTCGACGCGGAGCGGATCACCGGCTCGGGCAATAGCTTCTTCGGGACGGGCGACTTCGAAGGAGGGCTCCTGGCGATCGTCGGCGGGCTCCAAGCGGGGCTCGCCGAGTTCCACGAGGGCGGCTCCGGCGCAACGACTACCGAAGGTGGCACGGTACCGCCGCTTCCGGAAGAGGAGCCTTCGAACGACGGACCCTCCAGCGGGACGGTGGCGATAGCTCTCGGCGCCGCCGCACTTCTCGTGGGAGGCGCAGGCGCCGGAATCGTCAGGCACAACAGGAACGAGCGCGTCGAACGACAGCGCCGCGAGATCGTCGACGGTGAGCTCGACAGGCTCGAGCCGGCCGGGCAGGAGCTGCTGCGGCCAGAGGACTACCGGATCCCGTACGCGGGAGGCCCTCCCAGCGCCTCGACGGGCGCCGTCCTCGACGTGCTCGCCTCGATCGACGGCGGAGGGACGTCTTCCGACGTGGTCGCCCTCCGGTCTGCGTGGGCTTCCGGTCTCGTCGGCGTCCTCGACTCCCCGCGCCTGCGGGCCGAGTCGGATACACCGCTCGAGCTGGCCGCCTCCCAGGAGCGGCCCATCCTCGAAGGCGCCGTCCAGCAGGCGTCCGAGGACGCCCTCGACGTGCCCTCGACCCAGGAGGAGCTCTTCGACGTGCGGCGGGCCGAGCTGCGGCGAATCGTCGACGCGCTGCGGCCACACAGGGTGGCGGCGGCCCGCCGTCGGGCCGGCGAAGCGCTGCTCGACCGCGCCGTGGAGACGCCGATCGGCACGGTCGCCCTGACCGACCTGGGTACGCGGTTTCTTCGGGTGGCTCCCGTCCTCCTCGCCGAGGCGTCGATCTCGGACTCCGTCGCCGAGCTGAACGAGGCATATCAGGCCGCCGAGGTGAAGGCAACGAAGCTGGAGACGCTCTACGGCAAGCTGCCTTCGTCGACGACCCGGCCGGCCGTGGCCGCCGCCCTCGCCGACCTCGAGGATGACCCGGAGAGCGCGGCGCGACGCTATGAGGAGGTGCGGCAGCGCCTCGAAGATGAAGGCGAGTCGTTGAAGGCGGACGGTCTCGCGGTACCGGCAATCGCCGCTCTCCTCCTCCTCAACAACGACAGCGAGAACATCGACGAGTTCCTGGCGGCCTACAAGTCCAATCGCAATGGTGGGCACGCGCCCGACGAGGCGGTCGAGCTTGCGCTCGCCGGCCTGACCCGTCCCGAGGACATCGACTTGGCGCGGCGCCAAGCGAAGCGCCTCGGGATCCCGATCTCGATCGCCGTTGCCCTGCTGCGGCGGCGAGACGACGGCCCCGAGGTGTACGAGGCGATCCTCGATGCCCTGGCTCGCGAGGGAGTGACGGGCGACACCCGCAAGACGATCGCCGGCATCCTGACGATCTCGCTCGAGCCGGCCCAAGCGATGCGGCGATGGATCGAGGCCCGCGCCGCACTGGGCGATCTCGGCTTGGAAGGCGCCTACGCCGACATCGCGGCGGCCTTCGGAGCTTCCGATCCGCGTGGGGCGCGCCCGTTCGCCTTGGCGTACGCCGCACAACGCCAAGCCTTGGCGCGCAGCTCGATCGACGACGCCGACCGCTTCGCGCCGGAGCTGGCACACGAGGGAACCCGGCGGCAGACCGACACATGGACGGGACAGCCGATACCGCCGGGGCTCTTCGACTTCGACCCGTTCACCCTCCTCTACTTCCACTGGGTGATCACGAGAGGGCACTCCGGGAGCTTCGGGTGGGAACCGATCTACCGTGACCAGTCCTGGTCGAGCGATCGCCGTTCCTGGTGGGGAGGCACAGGCGGATTCGGGGGCTTCGGTGGAGGCGGTTTCTCGGGCGGTGGCGGCGGAGGGTCGTCCTGGGGCGGCGGTGGCTGGGGGGGCTCGGGGGGCTTCGGTGGCTTCGGCGGGGGCGGGTTCTCCGGTGGTGGTGGCGGCGGGAGCAGCTGGTAGGCGAGTGGCCGATCGCATCACCAGCCCGTCGAACCCCCGCATCAAGTCGCTCGCCCGGCTGGCGAAGCGCTCGGAACGCGACGCCACGGGCCTCTTCCTCATCGAAGGAGAGCGGGCCGTTCTGCGCGCCATCGAAGCAGGCGTCACCATCGAGCAACTCGTCGTCTGCCGCGAGTTGATGCGAGGGCCGGGTGCAGTCCAGCCATCCTTGCCGGCACCCACGATCGACGTGGGTCGCGATGCCTTCGCCAAGCTGGCGTACCGGGCGCATCCGGACGGGATGCTCGCCGTGGCGAGGCAACCGGACGTCGCCATCGAGTCGCTGGCGCTGGGCGACGCTCCGCTCGTGCTCATCGCCGAGGCCCTCGAGAAGCCGGGCAACCTGGGGGCGATCCTGCGGGCGGCGGACGCGGCGGGCGCCGCCGTCGTGGCCGCAGACCCGGCGACCGATCTGTTCAACCCGAACGTCGTTCGAGCCTCCCAGGGAGCCCTCTTCACGGTACCGGTCGCGGTCGCATCCCCTCCGTCGGTCATCACATGGGCGGCCGGCTCCGACATCGATCTGTACGCAGCGTCGCCCGACGCGACCACCCGTCTGTGGGATGTCGACCTGACAGGCGCAACCGGCATCGTCGTCGGGAGCGAGCACCGGGGTCTGAGCCCGGCCTGGGACGGCGTCGCCACCCCGGTGTCGATCCCGATGGCCGGCGACGGCGACAGCCTCAACGCGGCGACCGCGGCCGCGCTACTCCTCTACGAGGCCGTCAGGCAGCGCGTCATCGCCTGACACGACCGAGATCGCATCGTCCCTCTCGCACCATCGGCAAACGACCCGTTCGATGCTCGACGCCAGCGTTTCCTCGTCCTCGAACGCGACGTCTCCACCCAACGTGAAATGGGCGAACCGCCTGCGCCGCACGGCGTCGTACACGTCGAAGCGCGTCCGGTTGCCGCAGGCGTCGCAGCGGTATGCGGGCAGCGAGCTCACAGTGGCGATCGTACCCGTGCCGCCCGAGAAGCCGGCAGACGCACCAGGGCCGAAGGCACGGTCCTTGCTATCGAACATATGTTCGATCTACGATTCCCGGCTGCTTCCCCATGGCGAACGGTGACGATCGGCATCCAGCGCACATTCGACGACCTGGGCGCACCACTCTTCGGCGTCCCGTTCTGTGTGCTCGACCTGGAGACGACGGGGGGATCGCCTGCCGAGTGCGAGATCACCGAGGTCGGCGCCGTGAAATACCGGGCCGGCGAGCTGGTCGGCACCTTCCACTCCCTCGTGGACCCCGGCATGCCGATCCCGCCCACGATCACAGTGCTCACCGGGATCACCCATGCGATGGTCGTCGACGCCCCCAGGATCGCCGAGGTCCTTCCTGCGCTCCTCGAGTTCATCGGCGAGTCCGTGATCGTCGGCCACAACGTCCGGTTCGACGTGTCATTCCTGAACGCCGCCGCAGAGCGACTCGGGTACGGGCGGCTCACCAACCGGACGGCGGATACCCTCGGTCTGGCGAGGCGGCTGGTGGGTGACGAGGTGCGCGGCCTCGGCCTGCAGAGCCTGGCGACGCACTTCCGCTCCCCGGTGCGCCCGGTCCACAGAGCGCTCGAGGATGCCAAGGCGACCGCCCACGTCTTCTTCGAGCTCCTGGAGCGGGCGGGGACTCTCGGGGTCACCCACCTCGAGGACCTGATGCGGCTGCCGACTGCGAGAGGGCGGCCCCACTACGACAAGATCGCCCTCACGGACGGCCTGCCTCGCCTCCCGGGGGTCTACATCTTCCGGGACAAGGACGGCGCCCCCCTGTACGTCGGGAAGGCCAAGAACCTCCGATCCCGGGTTCGGGCATACTTCTACGGCGATCCACGGCGCTCCGTGACCCAGATGCTCCGCAACCTGGCGAAGGTCGAGCATCGCGTCTGCGAGACGGAGCTCGAGGCCGAGGTCGCCGAGCTGCGGCTCATCCACGCCCTGACACCTCGGTACAACCGGCGATCGCGACGCCCCCGGTCGACGTATTGGGTCAAGGTGACCCGCGAGAAATATCCGAGGCTCTCGATGGTGAGGACGCTGCGATCCGACGGACTCGCCCACATCGGCCCCTTCCGTTCGAAGCACACCGCCGAAGCCGTGCTCACGGCGATCTGGGACGCCGTCCCGATCCGCCGTTGCATCGGGAAGTCGGGAAAGCGATCGGCAGCGTGCCAGTTCGGCCAGCTCGGAGTGGCACTGTGCCCGTGCGACGGGAACGTCGCCGACGACGTGTACTCCGAGGTCGTCACGACGGTCGTCGAGGGCCTCACCCGCCGGCCGGACCTCCTGCTCTCTCCGCTGGCGGAGAAGATGCTCGGCTACGCCAGGGGCGAGCGATTCGAAGAAGCGGCCGTCGTCCGGGATCGCCATCGGGCACTGGCGCACGCTCTCGACGCCAGGAGGCGCTGGCAGGCGCTCATGGAAGCGGGCAGGGTGTCTGCGGAAAGCGTCACGGGCGAAGGCGCCCACATCGAGCAGGGCAGGCTCGTGGCCGCCTGGCAGGCCCCCGATCCGCCTCCGCTGTTCACAGTGTCGGCGGACCTGCCGGCGGCCGCCGAGGTCGGCCCGTCCATCGCCGCCGCCGAGGAGGCCGCCCTGATCTGGGGCTGGCTCGACACTGCCGGAGTCCAGATGATCGACTCGACCCGTCCCCTGTCGTTGCCGAGCTCCCGTGTCGCCAGGCTCGGCGACTCCCGAGCGGGGTGAGTGAGGCTCCCGGGTAGCCTGCCCTCATGCGCTTCATCGTCCGTCAGGGCACCGACCCGATCGCACGGGCAGACGCCGCGCTGCTGACCGCCATGGGGCTTCCGGGCGGCGGCATCATCAACTGCGGCAAGAGCCACTGCCTGGTGCGGCCGGGCGACGTTCCATCGACGAACGCCATGACCCTGGGCCCACACACACTCGGCAACTGCGGCCTCGGCCTCGGGGACACGGTCGACGCCAAACGAGCCATGCTGCCGGAGGCGCATCGAGTGACGTTGTCGCGCACGGACACGCAACTCGATGGGCGACACCTCGCCCGCTCTATCCAGGGGATCCCCGTCACCAAGGGCGACACCGTCGTCGTTCGCACCGCCTACGGCGACGACCCGGGAGCGACCGAGGTCGAGCTCGTGGTGGTCGACGTCGAGCCTGACCGGGCGGGGACCGTCGGATCGGCGACCGTGGTCCACCTCGAAGGCGAGGAACCGCCCTCGCGAGCCGAGCTGGCTGACGGACGGCCGCCTGGTGAGACGCCGACGACTGCCGAGGCTCTGCTGGCGGGGCTCGATACCGAGCTCGAGGTCCTCACCGGCTGGATCGCCCTGCTGACGTCCCCGAGCGACCTCCCGGCCGCTTGGGGTCTCCCGAAGGTGGCAGGCGTGCTCCTCGAAGGGCCGAGCGGGGGTGGGAAGTCGGAGCTCGTGGCCGCAGCCGCCGAGCGGGTAGGGACACCCGTTGTCGAGGTCTCGCTCGAACTGGTGTTCAAGCCCGACAAGCTGCTCGAGCGCCTCGAGCAGACCGTGACGGCCACGACGGGCCCGGCCGTGATCTTCCTCGATCGCCTCGACTCCGTCGCAGGTGAGGACGCCATGTTCCGCACCCAGGTGTCCGCCGTGCTCCGGTGGTTCCTCGACGCCGTCGCCGCCAAGCCGAGGGTGGCCACAGTTCTGGCGATCTCGGCCGTTTCGAAGCTCTCACCGGTCATCGCCCAGTCACAGCTCGTACCGAGGACGCTTCTCGTGCCTCCCCCCGATCTGGATCGCCGCAGGCGGCTCTTCACGGCAGCCCTGGCGAGAGTCCCCTCAGGCGAGGTCGACTTCGAACAACTCGCCTCCCGCACCGCCGGATTCTCGGCCGCCGACATCATCGCGTGCGTCGTGCATGCCTCCGCCCTGATCGCCCCGAGCGGCGGGCGTGTGGATCAGGCGCTCCTGGAGCGCGCCATCCAGGACACGACTCCTTCCCTCGGGACGGCCTCACTCGGCGAGATCCCGAGCTACGGATTCGAGCGCGTCGCCAATCTCGACGAGGTGAAGGAGCGGCTCACCGAGTCCGTCATCTGGCAGATGACGGAGCCGGAGCGCTTCGAGCGCCTCGGCATCGAACCGTCACGGGGACTGTTGCTCCACGGCCCGCCCGGAACCGGGAAGACGTTCGTCGTGCGTGCGCTCGCCCACGAATCCGGCGCGGCGTTCTTCACGATCAAGGGCGCCGAGCTCCTCGACAAGTACGTCGGCGAGTCGGAGCGAGCCGTACGCGAGGTGTTCGCCAGAGCGCGCGCCGTCGCTCCCGCCATCCTGTTCTTCGACGAGATCGATGCCCTCGCCCCTGTCAGGGGGAGCTCGACGAACTCCGTCACCGACTCGGTCGTCGCCGCCCTCCTCACAGAGATGGACGGCGTCTCGCAGCGCGGCGACGTGTTCGTGATCGGCGCGACGAACCGCATCGATCTGGTGGACGCCGCCCTGCTCCGACCGGGGCGGCTCGAGACTCATCTCTTCCTCGGGCTCCCGGAAGCCACCGCCCGCAAGGCGTTCTTCGACATCCAGGACGTCCCGTTCGCGGAAGGCGTGGAGGTGGCTCGCCTCGTGGCGGCGTCCGAGGGGCTGTCGTTCGCCGACCTCAGCGGCCTGCTCCGCGAAGCGGCGCTCCAGGCGCTTCGTCGCGACTCGCGGGCGATGTCGGTCACCCCTGCCGATGTGGAGTTCGCGCTCGAGCGCTATGCGGGGGGAGCTGTGACTGTCGCCGGATCGCCACCGTCGGATGGTTGAGGCGTCGCCACGGCGTCGTCACCGGACGTCCCGCCTCCTTCGCGCCCTCGGCGCGCCAGGCGGAGGATCAGCCACGCCAGCGGCACGACCCACACGAACGGGATGACCCAAGCGACTATGACGATGGCCAGGCCGACGATGCTCGCCAGCACGGTCCAACCCGCGCTGATGCCCTCACCGAAACCGGGCAGGCCGCCAGGATCGACCGCGTCGACGGTGATCGACTGGGTATTGGCGACGTCGCGACCTTCCAGGGGCTGACCGTCTTCGTCGAGAGGGGTGGCGGACACCCTCGTCTGGGACCTCATGGTGCGCTCGACCGTGACCTGATGCGCGACGACGAAGCTCTGACCGGGCTCGAGCGGATCGTCCGGATCTCCGAAGACTGGGACGAGATCGCCGAGCTCGACGTCGAGCGCCGTG
This sequence comes from Acidimicrobiia bacterium, assembly GCA_036396535.1. Classification (NCBI taxonomy): domain Bacteria; kingdom Bacillati; phylum Actinomycetota; class Acidimicrobiia; species Acidimicrobiia bacterium. Next base: position 67,457 of record DASWKR010000030.1, read on the forward strand.
TCCCGTAGCTCGAAGCCACCCAGTGGGGTGTCACCCCTATTGACGACCTCGAAGCAAAGGGTCGCCTCTTCCCCCTCGTCGACCGTGATCGCGCCGTTGCCCGGGCACGACTCCCCGTCGTCGCCTCCTCCCGGGTAGGCGGTGATCTCGAGTCGGATCGACGGATTGCTGAGCGCCTGGGTGAGCCGGACGACGATGGTCGCCAATGCGACCTGGTCGCGGACGGTGCGGAGCTCTCCCCGCAGCGTCTCGAGCGTGGTCTCACGGGCCAGCAACTCGCTCTCGATCCGGGCGACTGCCTCGATGCCCTGTGCGTCCGCCAGCAGGGCCCTGAGGCGCTCGACGCTCGTCTCGGCCGTGCTGATTCGGCTCTCGAGATCGACGATGCGCTCGGTGACGTCGTCGGCGGTCACTGTCTGGTTGCGAACTTCGCCGAGCGATCCGAGCCTCGCCAGAGTCTCCTGGAAACGCTCGGGATCGACCTTGAACGTGAGGATGCTCTCGGCCTCGGCGCCGCCCGTCGTCTCCTGGCCGAATAGGAAGCCGTCGACGGACTCGATGATGCGAACCGCCTCGAGGCCGGCCGCTGCGACGTCCGAGGTGGCGATGGTGACCGCCGCTCTGTAGATGATGACGCGGCCGACGTCGCGAGGCTGCGATGCGAAGATGATCGACCCGTCCTCGGCCGTTTCCCCGCCGTCGCCGTCCTGGACGGCCCCACCGTCGTCGAGGGCTCCCTCATCACTGGGGGCCTCCTCGCCGCCTCCACTCGGTGCGCTCGTGGTCGCGCTCCCTGCGACTGTGGTCACGGAGGACGAGTCGCCCCCGGAACATCCGGCGAGGAGTGCGATGGGAAGGATGAGCAGGATCCCGATTCGGATGAGGCGGCCGTTCGATGATCTCGTCATGGATCCTCCTGCCATCTCAGCTGGGACGCACGCGGCTGCCGCCGTAGTTCCCGGCCCGCCGGCATCTCGGCCGATGGTCTTGGAGCCGCAGTAGATCCACCCACGCCGGTCCGTCCACGATGCGAGAAGATGGGCGAAAAGGACGCCGACAAGCACGGACGCCGCGACGTTCGATGCATGTCTCATTCTGCCATGCCCGGGTCAGGCTACCGCGGCCATGGCGTCTGCGAGCGTGAAGCGACCCTCGTAGAGCGCCCGGCCGACGACTGCGGCTTCGACGCCCGCGGCAGCGAGTGCTTCGAGGTCCTCGAGGCTGCCGACGCCGCCAGAGGCGACGACGGCAAGAGCAGGAGCGAGGCGACGGACGCGCTCGAGGAGCGCCAGATCGGGGCCGCCCATGAGGCCGTCGCGCTCGATCCCCGTCACCATCATGCGGACCACGCCCTGATCGGCGAGCCGACCGGCGATCTCGTCGGCCGGTCGCCCGTCGTCGAGCCAGCCGCCACCCTTGGCGCGGCCGTCCCGCACGTCGAGAGCTGCCACGACGGCTTCGCTCCCGACGGCCGCAACGGCCTCGTCGATGACGGCCGGGTCCCACACTGCCGCTGTTCCCATGACGACGCGCCCCGCCCCGGATGCGACGGCGCCGGCGGCCGCCGCCGCGGTCCGAACGCCTCCGCCGAACTGGAAGGGAACCCCGGCGTGGGCAAGCGATGCGATGAGAGCGGCATCGCAGATGCCACTGCGCGCCCCGTCGAGGTCGACGACGTGGACCATCCGGGCTCCGGCGACGGCCCAAGCCCTCATCTGGGCAGCCGGATCGTTCCCATACAAGGTGACGCCCCGGAAGTTCCCTTGCGAGAGCCGCACGACTCTGCCGTCGAGCACGTCGATGGCGGGCAGGATCTCCATGGACGTTCACTCGATTCTGTTATATTGTGTTAACATGCTACAACACCGCGACGGCTTCAGACACGAGAGCGCAGGCCGATGACGGCGTCACCCTCATCAGACGATTGGCGGAACGACGACACCGCAGCGCTGTTCGACGCCATCGTCGACCTCGCCGACCGCGACGAGGCCGCCGCCTTCTTCCGCGATCTGTGCACCCGCCGGGAGCTCGAAGAGATGAGTCAGCGCTGGGCGGTTGCCCGCCTGCTCGAGAACGGGCTCCCATACCGCGAGATCCACGAGATCACCGGCGTCTCCACGGCAACGATCACCCGCATCAACCAATGGGTGCAGCACGGCACGGGAGGCTACAGGCGGATGCTCGAACGCGCCCGAGAGGAGAGACGGTGACGCCCATCAGGATGGCCGTTCCCAACAAAGGGAGGCTCGAGGATCCGACGGCCTCACTGCTCGCCCAGGCAGGGCTGCGGTACGAGAAGACCGACCGAGCATTGAGCGTGCCGGTGCGCGGCGCCAACGTGGAGTTGCTCTTCGTGCGCGCCGAGGACGTCTGCGAGCTCGTCGCCGACGGTGTCGCCGCACTCGGTGTCACGGGCCTCGACCTAGTCATGGAGAGCGAGCTCGGGCTCGACGTCGTATGCGAGCTCGGATACGGGAACTGCACCCTGACCGCGGCGGCTCCCAACGCCTCGGAGGTGGCAGGCGTCGAGGACTTCGCAGGACTCAGGATCGCCACCTCTCACCCCAGGTCCACCAGCCGCTTCTTCGCCGGCAAGGGAGTCGACATCACCACCGTCCCGCTGACGGGTTCCGTCGAGGTTGCGCCCAAGCTCGATGTCGCAGATGCGATCGTCGACCTCGTGTCCTCGGGGAGCACCCTGCTCGTCAACGGCCTGCGCCCGGTCGTGACGCTCCTCGAGTCCGAAGCCGTCCTCGTCGCGACCGCCGATCGCCGGGCCGACGGCGGCGACACCGCCAGGGTCGTGACGATGCTGCGCGCCGTGGTAGCGGCCCGCCGCAAGCGGTACGTGCTCATGAACGCTCCGGCGGACGCCCTCCCCCTGATCGAGGAGATCATCCCCGGCCTCGACGCTCCGTCCGTGGTCCCCCTGGCAGGGAGCGACCACGTCGCGGTGCACTCCGTCGTCGACGCCGACCGCTTGTGGGACGTGCTCCCCCGCCTCGAGGCCGCCGGCGCCTCAGGGATCCTCGTGCTGCCGATCGAGCAGATGATCCCGTGACGATGGAGATCCGCCTCGTCGACCTCCGCTCGGCGACTCGCTCCGAGCTCAACGCATTCTTCAGCCGGGCCGCCGTGCCGGACCACGCCGTCCGGGCGGCGGCTTCGAACATCGTGTCGAGCGTCAGGTTCGGCGGCGACGCCGCGGTCCTCGACGCGGCAGAGCGCTACGGAGGGGGACGCAAGGACGGTTCGATCCGGGTGCCCGACGAGGAACTGCGGGCGGCACTCGACTCGCTCGATCCCAACGTTTCCGCAGCGCTCGAGACGGCGGCTTCCAACGTCCGGGCGTGCCACCTTCCGCAGCGCCCGACCGACTCGCAGGTCCAGGTGGGTCCCGGTATCTCGATCCGGCGCGTCTGGACACCGCTGCGACGGGTCGGGGTGTACGTCCCGGGAGGAGGAGCCGCCTATCCCTCGTCGCTTCTCATGGGCGTCATTCCGGCACGAATCGCCGGTGTCGGCGAAGTGGTGGTCGCCTCGCCGGCCGACCAGGGCGGCAGGCACCCCCAGGCGGTCCTGGCGGCAGCCGCCATGCTGGAGGTCGACGAGTTCTACTCGATCGGGGGCGCCCAAGCCATCGGTGCCCTCGCATACGGAACCCAGACCGTCGCCGCGGTCGACAAGGTCGTTGGACCGGGCAGCGTCTGGGTCACCGCAGCCAAGCTGGCCATATACGGCGAGTGCGCAGTGGACCTGCCGGCAGGCCCGAGCGAGGCTCTCGTCATCGCCGACTCGACCGCCGACCCCGTCGTGGTGGCCGCCGACGTGCTGTGTCAGGCCGAGCACGGCGAGGACTCGCCCGTCGTCCTGGTCACGACGGCCCCGGCGGTCCTCGGGCGAGTGCTCGACTCGATCGAGAAGCAGCTCTCCCGGCTCGAGAGGGCCCAAATCCTGCGAACCGCCCTCTCGAAGCACGGCGCCATCGTCCTGGCGCCCGACATCGACGCTGCCGTCGAGTTCGCCAACCGATTCGCCCCCGAGCATTGCAGCGTGCACACGGCCGACGCGCCGTCCGTCGCCGAGCGGATCGTCGCCGCCGGGTCGGTGTTCGTAGGGCACTGGTCACCAGAATCTGCGGGCGACTACGCCAGCGGGGCCAACCACATCCTCCCGACAGGAGGCCTCGCCAAGGCGCACGGTCCCCTCGGCGTCGAGGACTTCGGGTCGTGGCGCCAGATCCAGGAGCTCACCGAGCAAGGCCTGGCGTCGCTGCGCGGCACGATCGCCACCCTGGCCGCCACCGAAGGGTTGACCGCCCATCGAAACGCCGTTGAGATCCGGTTCGGAGACGGCACATGAACGCACCGAGATACGAGTGGCAGCCGACGTCGGAGGAGATCGCCGAGCGCGCCGGCATAGCTCCATCCGAGGTCGAGCGGATGGACCAGAACACGTCGCCCATCCCGACCGGGTGGGCACTCGACGTCGTCGCCGCTCCGAGCAGCCGCCTCAACGAGTATCCGGCGGCCAGCTACTCGGTGATATGCGAGGCGGTCGCCGCACTCACGGGCCTCGAGCCTGACAACGTCGTGCCGGGGGCCGGGGTCGACGAGCTCATCCTGCTGGCGGGACGGGCCTTCCTGAAGCCTGGATCGAGGGCGGTGATGGCGGCGCCGGCGTACCCGCTCTACGAGATCGCTTCGCTCCAGGTGGGCGCCACCGTCGTCGAGGTGCAAGCTGCCGGTCCGGGCTTCGACTTTCCGACGGGCGCCGTGGTCGAGGCGGCCCACCGGGCCGACGTCGTCTGGCTCTGCACCCCCTCCAACCCTCTCGGCAACCGTGTACCCGACGAGGCGGTGGACGCCGTCGTCACGGCAACCGAAGGCGTCGTCGTGCTCGACGCCGCCTACGCCGAGTTCGCCGGCGACGGGTGGGCGAGGCGGGTGCGCCGGCACGGCAACCTCCTCGTGATGCACACGCTGTCCAAGGCATACGGGCTCGCCGGGGCGCGAGTGGGGTACGCCATCGGTCATCCTGACCTGGTGGCGGCCATCGATGGTGTCCGCCCTCCGGGGAGCATCGCCAGCCTCTCGGTCGAGCTCGCCGTCGCCGCACTGCAGGACGGCAGACGTGTCACGGAGCTGGTCGGCCACGTCGAGTCCGAGCGCGAGCTGCTCACCAAGCGGCTCGAAGAGGTGGGGCTGCGGGTGCTGCCTTCCGTCACGAACTTCGTGCTGTGCGAGGTCGGCCGACGAGCGCATGACGTCGAACGCCTCCTCATGGACCGCGGCATCGTCGTCCGCAAGTTCCCGACAGGCGGGCCCCTCGCCGACTACCTGCGATTCACGGTCCGCACGCCGGCGGCCCACGACCGGCTCGTTGCCGCGCTGACCGAGATCCTCGACGCCGGAGGCGACACATGACCCGGAGTGCCGAAGTGTCACGCAAGACTCTCGAGACAGACGTGCGCGTCCGCCTCGATCTCGATGGGACGGGTACGGCACAGGTGGCCACCGGCGTCGGGTTCTACGACCACCTGCTCGGCGCCCTGGCCCACCACGCCATGTTCGACCTGGAGGTCACGACGGCCGGCGACCTGGACGTCGACGAGCACCACACCGTCGAGGACGTTGCGCTCGTACTCGGCCAGGCATTCGCCGAGGCGCTCGGCCAACGGGCAGGCATCGCCCGCTACGGCGATGCCACAGTGCCGATGGACGAGGCGATCGGCACCGCGGTCGTCGACGTCGGGGGGCGACCATACGCGGTGCTCGACCTCCGCTTCCACGGTGAGCGGATCGGGGCGCTCGGAACCCAGATGATCCCGCATGCGATCGAGTCGTTCACCAGGGCCGCCGGTGTGACGATCCACCTCACTGCGGACGGTGCCAACGACCACCACATCGCAGAAGCGGCGTTCAAGGCGTTGGCGAGGGCGCTTCGTGCTGCCACAGCTCTCGACCCGCGTCGCCACGGGGTCGCCTCGACCAAGGGCGCCTCGTGACTCGCCTGGCAGTCGTCGATCACGGGGCAGGGAACATCGTTTCAATCGTTCAGGGACTCCGGAGGGCGGGCGCAGACGTCGTCGTTGCCGAGCACCCGGGCGAGATCGGGGACGCCGCCGGGTTGGTCCTGCCGGGCGTCGGCCGCACCGGCGCGGCGATGGAGCGCCTCGAGCACGCCGGGTTCGTCGGAGTGTTACGAGCTTGGGAGCGTCCACTCCTCGGGATATGCGTCGGCATGCAGCTCCTCTTCGACGCCTCCGACGAGGACGGCACCCCGTGTCTCGGCATCGCACCCGGCGAAGTGGTTCGCCTCGACGACGCTCCACTGCTCCCCCACATCGGATGGAACGACGTCGCCCTGTCCGGCGACCGTCTGTTCACCGGGCTCGGCGAGACGGAGCCGTTCTATTTCGTGCACAGCTACGCCCCCGTGCCCACCACCGCGGGGATGGTCATCGGCACCGCCGAGTACGGAGCCCGGTTCGCGGCGGCGATCCGTCACGAGAACGTCGCCGGGGTGCAGTTCCACCCGGAGCGGTCCGGCCGGGCGGGCCTGCTGGTTCTCCGCAACTTCGTCACCGCCGCCGAGGAGGCTGCTGCCCGTGCTGCGTAGGAGGGTCATCCCGTGCCTCGACGTCGCCGCGGGGCGCGTCGTCAAGGGCGTCCGGTTCGTCGACCTCGTCGACGAAGGCGACCCGGTCGAGCTCGCCGCACGATATGTCGAAGAGGGTGCCGACGAGATCTGCTTCCTCGACATCACCGCATCGAGCGAAGACCGAGCCACCATGCTCGACGTCGTGCGCAGGACGGCAGGGTCGGTGTTCGTACCGCTCACGGTCGGGGGCGGCATCCGCAGCACTGCCGACATGCGGGCCGCCCTTCGAGCCGGGGCGGACAAAGTCTCGGTCAACACCGCGGCGGCCGACCGTCCAGACCTCATCGGCGAGTGCGCCGCCGAGTTCGGTACACAATGCGTCGTGGTGGCCATCGACGCCAAACGCACGAGCGGCGGGGGCTGGGAGGTGCACACCAACGGAGGCAGGACGCCGACCGGCAAGGATGCCGTGCTGTGGGCGGCGATCGCTGCGGAGCGAGGCGCCGGTGAGATCTTGCTCACCTCGATGGACCGTGACGGCACACACGACGGATACGACCTCGAGCTGCTCGACGCCGTCCGGTGCGCGGTCACCGTCCCCGTCATCGCCTCGGGTGGCGCCGGATCGGTGGCGCATTGCGTGGCGGCCCTGCGGTATGCAGACGCCGTCCTGGCCGCCTCGATCTTCCACAGGCGCGAGATCGGCATCGTCGAGCTGAAGCGCGGGCTCGCCGGCGCCGGAATCCCGGTGCGGGAGGTGGCATGACGAGCGAACGCATCGAGCCCGGCGCCGTGGCGCTCGTCCCGATGGTCGTCCAGGACGCCGACACCGGCACGGTGCTCATGGTCGGGTACGGCAACGACGAGAGCCTGGCGGCGAGCGTTGCCAGCGGGCAGGTCCACTTCTGGAGCCGCTCGAGAGACGAGTTGTGGCGCAAGGGGGCGACCTCCGGCAACACGCTCGAGCTCGTCGGGATGCTGCACGACTGCGACGGAGACGCCGTGCTCGTCCTCGCTCGACCGGCAGGACCGACCTGCCACACCGGTTCCACGAGCTGCTTCGAGTCTGACGGGCCACCATTCGCCGCCCTCGGCAGGCTCCATGCCACGATCAAGCAACGCCTCGTCGAGCAGCCCGACGACTCGTACACGGTGGGACTCGTTGCGGGCGGCGTCGACGCCGTCGGCCGCAAGCTCATCGAGGAAGCCACGGAGGTGCTGATCGCAGCGAAGGACAACGCCGCGGGTGACTCCGATGTCGGCAGAGTGGCCGAAGAGGTCGCCGATCTCCTCTACCACCTGCTGGTGCTGATGGCCGAGCGCGCCGTCGAGCCGGGGCTCGTCGCCAACGTCCTCGACGAGCGGTCGCGTTGAGTCATCGCAGAGTCGCCTCCCGGTGGAACCGCCCGCCGTGCCGCGACGTCTGAGCGTCATGCGATCCGTCGCCGCCCTCGTGGTCACCGCCGCGCTCCTCGGAGCATGCACAGTCGAGAGGACCACCGAGACGATCCCTGGCTACCCGGTGTCGGGCATGGTCTTTGCAGGTCCAACGTGCGCCGTCGAGACCGATCCGCCAGATCCCGCATGCGCGGCGCGCCCCGTGGCCGGTGCCCATCTCGTCATCATGCAAGGAGACACCGAGGTCGGCGAGGTCGTCACCGATTCAGAAGGTCGCTTCTCGCTGGACCTGCCGGAGGGTGACTACGTCGTCGTTCCTCAACCGGTGGAGGGTTTCCTCGGCACAGCCGACCAGGTGAGCTTCACGGTCGGGGCCGGGCTGAACCCTGAGGTCCAGATCGCCTACGACACCGGCATCCGCTGACCCGCTTAGCCTGTCGCCATGTCGACCCGAACCCGATACGTGGCGCTTCTGCGCGCCGTGAACGTCGGAGGCCGCAGGGTCGCCATGGCGGACATCCCCCACCTCTTCGAGTCTCTCGGCCACGCCGACGTCACGACATATCTGCAGAGCGGCAACGTGTTCTTCACGAGCGGAGCCGACGAGGAGCCCACCCGGCGTGCGCTCGAGATCGAGCTGGCGGAACGACTCGGCTTCACGATCGATGTCGTGCTGCGCAGGGCCTCCGAGCTGGCGGCTGCCATCGCTCGGAACCCGTTTCCGGGCGCCGCGGCCGAGCCGACGACGCTCCACGTGGCCTTCCTGGTCGCCGCCCCGACCGGAGAGGCCGTCGCCGCAGTCGAGCCCGACCGCTCCCCTCCTGATCGATTCGAGGTGCGAGGGCGGGAGATCTTTCTCAACTATCCACACGGCTCGGGTCGCTCGAAGCTCACGCTCGACTGGCTGGAGAGGCAACTCGCGGTGCGCGGCACGGCCCGCAACTGGAACACGGTGACGGCCATCGCCGACCGTCTCTGATCGAGGGGCTCTTGCCCCACAGCAGCGTCCTGACCTTGTCTCTCTGAAGGCAGCGGGGGCCTCCGCGTGCTGCCTCCGACCAGCGAGGTCGAGCTTGGCTCGCCGTACACTCCTCCGATGCGCCGCCTCACGCTCTCTCTCGTCGTGTTGCTCGCCGCCTGCGGCGCCAGCTCACAGAGCATCGACGACATCCCCGAGCTGCCTGCCGTCTCCACTGCGGACCTGACGAGCCTCCTGGCGGGCTCCGACCTCCCGGTGATTGTGAACGTGTGGGCGTCGTGGTGCACTCCGTGCCGCTCAGAGGCCCCGTTGCTGGCGGCCGCCGCCGACGAGTACGGGCCGGAGGTGCGATTCGTCGGCCTGAACGTCCGCGACAGCCAGACCCAGGCGAGAGAGTTCGTCGCCGAGTTCTACCGGGGAGCTGCCATCGAGAACGTCTACGACAGGGAGGGTGGCGTTCCGGTGGACCTCGGTGGCAGCCGCGCCGTGCCGTTGACCTTCTTCTTCGCCGCGGGAGGAGAACTGGTCGTCCTCCACAACGGCGTCATCGACGAACGAACGCTCGCCATCCAGATCGACGAGCTCCTCAGAGGCTGATGGAGTTCACTCTGCTCTTCGCCGCCGCGGTCGGCCCTGGTGCCGCCTGGATCGTGCTGCGCTTCGGGGAGCCCCACGACGAGGCCGAGGCTTCCCGGCGGGAGCTGTGGGACACGATGCTGACGGGGATCATCGCCGGTGTCTTGGTGGGCCGCCTGGCGGCCATGCTGACGGCAGGCGTGAACCCGATCACCCACCTCGGTGACGTCGTCGTGATTCGCGGTGGGGTCGCCACCGGATGGGCGGGGCTCGCCGGCCTCGTCACGATCGGCGTGGCAGCATGGCGACGGCGCCGGCCGAAGCTCCCCGACGCACTCGCCCCGGCTGCGCTCACCGGTTTGGCCGGGTGGCACGCAGGTTGCGTGTTGCGGAGCGCCTGTCTGGGCACGCCGACGTCGCTCCCTGTTGGATGGGCGCAGCCGGGCAGCGAGATCGTGCGGCACCCCGTCGAGCTCTACGCGGCCGCCTTGCTTTTCTTGGCTGCGGCGCTCGTCTCGATCTGGCGCCGCCGCGCACCTCTCTTCGCCCCGGCAGGCGCGGCGCTGGCGGCCGCCGGGATGGCGCGCCTCGTCACCGAACCGCTGCGCCCCTCATTGCACGGCGGGCCCGTCGCGTGGTACGCCGGGGCGCTGGCAGCGGGAGCGCTCGTGGCAGCGGTGGCGCTCGCCCGCAGATCGGCGAAGCACGACCGCGAGCCGCCGCCACCGCGACGGTGAGCGTCAGGGTCTCTCGGCGCGGTAGATGCGCACTTCGACGCGCTCGATGGTCACGAGGCCGTCTCCGATCATCGCCTCCAGCTCTGGAAGGATCGCCTCGATCTTGGGTGCGGTGTCGACGCACTCGATGACGATCGGCAGGTCCTCGGACAGCCGGAGGATGTGGGCCGTGTGCAGCCTGCTCGACTTGCCGAAACCCTCGATCCCCCTGAGTACGGTGGCGCCCGCCAGCCCGGCACGACGCAACGTGGCGACGATCGCCTCGTAGAGCGGACGTCCCTCGTGGCTGTCCGATTCGCCGATGAAGATCCGGAGAAGGCGGCTGTCGGATGCGTCGTTCACGTCGAGCTCTCTCTCATCGAGTCAAGTAATAGCCGAACGCGGCTGCCCCGACACCACTGACGAGCGGGACGAGCAGGTTTGCGAGTGCCGCAGGCCTCCAAACGGGGAGCGCTCCGAGGCGAACCGTCTCGACCATCCACGTCGAGAACGTGGTGAAGCCCCCGAGGAACCCTGCGACGACGACGAGCGGCAGCGAGCCGGAGTGGAGCCCGCCGGTCGCCAGTCCGATCCCGAGGGCGCCGAGTACATTGACGGCGGCGGTGCCGAGCGGGAGCGCCGACTGCGATCGTCTCTGGACCGCCCCGGTGAGGACATACCTGGACAGGGCGCCGACCGACCCGGCGACCACGGCAAGCACCGTGTTCATCTCGTCGTACGCCCGATCTGCTCGCCTGCAGCAGCCATGATCAGCCCGCCGGCGGTCGAGGCGAGGACATACCCGATCCCGACTGCCGACCGCCCCGCCTCGACGAGTTGGACGACTTCGACACCGAACGCCGAGAACGTCGTGAAGGAGCCGAGTCCGCCGATCGCCCAGAACCGCAACCCCCACCGTGAGCCGGCCGCACGCTCCCGCCTCGCCAGGTACCACCCGAGCAGGAGCGATCCCGCCAGGTTGACGGCGAGCGTTGTCGTCGGGAACGCTCCCGCAGGTGTCGCGGCCAACGCGCCGGCCGCCGTCCTCGCAGCGGAGCCGACCAATCCCCCACCGATCACTGCGAGCGGGATCGAGGCGCGCTCGAGAGTCGGTCTCCGTCTCTGCTGGTCCTCTGCTGGCATGGCCTCTGCGAGTCGACCTGGTTCTTGCAGGAGCCATCAGCCGTTCGGCGGTCGAAGGCGAGCTCCATCGCCTGGCGGCGAATGATAGAGCCGTCACCCCCGGCGCGTTCCCTCGTCAGCCCTTCCGCTTCCTCCGGAGCAGCTTGCCGAACGTCTCCTCCTCGGGATGGACCTCGCGGTGGCGCGGTGGCGCCGGTTGGTCCGGCGGGGCCTCCCGGGAAGGCTCGTCGGTTCGGATCGCCTCGACGGGTGCCCTGCTTGTAGGCGTGAGGGTTTCCTTCCACACGGCGAAATCTCCGCTCGAGACGATGAGCCTCCTGAGCACGATGTCGGCCATGAAGAGAACGAGGGCCGCCGCCACGAGCCACGACCAGATCTCCGTGGCTGCCGCGCCGGCAGCGGGGGCGGGGTCGAACACGTCGGCGGCGGCCGGATCCACCCGCCCCTCAGTTACGTCGGTCACGTCGAGCGCCAGGCCGGGGTCCGGATCCCGGAAGGCGAACTCGTCGGCGTAACCCGCCACGACGCCGTTGCTACCCGATGCGAGGGTGCCGCTGGCGTTCTCCACCTGCACCGCCACCCAGTAGGCGCCTCCCTCGGTGACCGGAACGCGTCCCGCGAACGTCGACTCGCCCGTGCGCTGCAATGCGATGCTCCTCACGTTCCCGGTCGAGTCGCGCACGTTGGCGATGGCGACGGCGTCGAGCGGGACGTCGGCCTCGTACGTGATGTCGAGCCCCCCTCCCGAGAGCCGCACTTCGGGCGGGTTGTCGAGGCCCGGCGGCAGCACGTCGCTGACGACCTTTCCCCAGAAGTCGACGAACCCCTGCCACGGCAGCCAGTCGACCGACCATCGCGCCGTAGCATCCGACGTCCAGGCGGTCGCCCTGCCGAGCCCACGCTGCCAGGAGGCGAGCAGAGGGTCACCCGGACCGACTTCGAGCGGGATCGATGCCGTCGACTTGGCCCGCGTCAGGACGTATCCGAGCAGCGGCGGCGCCTCGGTCAGCCCCGCCGTGACCTGGGAGGCGGCCCCCAGCGTCGGGAGAAAGGCGCCCTCTGCGATGAGGGGCCTCGACACTCGCAGCGTCTCTTCGACGAAGATCTCGGGCACGGATTCGAGGTCGCGCCCCGGGTAGAACTGGCCGCCACCGAGCGACGCCATGCGCCTGAGCGACTCACCGGAACCCTCACCGGTGCCGAGCACGGACAGCGTGATCCCCGCCTCGGCGATCTCCTGGGCCACCGTGAGCACCTCGACGTCGTCGCCCCACCCGTCCGTGAACAGGACCATGTGCTTGATCTCCTCGGGCGCATCCCGCAACTCCTCGAGGGCAACCCGCAGTGCCTGGGCGATCTCCGTGTCACCCTCTGGTGTGAGTGTCGCCAGAGCGGACGCCACCGTGTTGGCGTCCGGCCTCGGCGCAAGCGGCAGCGCCCAACGCGTGCCCGACGTGAACGCCAGGACGCCCACCCGATCCTCCGGCTGCAGCGCCCCGATCGCCAGTCCGGCGCCCGCCTGGGCTATCGACGTCTTCGTGTAACCGAGCTGTCCGTCGGGGTTGTGACCCAGCGCAGGGTCGCCGCAGTGGCAGTCCGCCATCGACCCGGACGTGTCGATCACGAGGACCTCGGCGATCGGCTGGCGCCTGATGAGATCGTCCGGATCGCTCGTGACGGGCAGCAGTTCCTCGAGGGCGCTGTTGTGGTAGTCGCCGAGGCCGTAAGACTGGTCGCCGCCGACGACGACGAGGCCCCTGCCGAGCTCCTCCACGAATGCAGCGAGGTCGGCACTCTGCTCGTCGCCGGGGTTGGGGACGTTCACGAGCACGATCCCGTCGTAGGTGAGGAGGTCCTCGGGACCTGGTATGGCGTTGAGGGTCACGGCCCGCATGCCGGACGCCTCGAGCGCTCTCGCCACGTCTCCCCCTTCGCCGATCTTGCCTTCCACCACGGCGACCCGGGCGGGCCCAAGCACCCTGACGAGCGCCTCGGCTTGGTCGTTCTCCGGGATCTCGTCTGCGGGCGTCTCGATCGACGCCCTGACGCGCAGCGGCCCGGATTCGGTCGCCGGGATCTCGACCGTGAAGCGGTTCGTACCCGGCACGAGATCGACATCGAGACGGATCGGCTCACCTCCGGCTTCCACGACGAGCACCGCCGGCCCCGCGATGGACGACTGCACGGTGATCTCGACCGGGACTTCCTCTCCCTCTCTGGCGGTGACGGGGGTGTCGACGCGGGTGATCAAGGCGTCCGAGGATCGACCGGTCTCCAGCGTCAGGATGTCGACCGCGATGCCCGACTCTGAGATCTCTCGGGCTGCCTCTCGGGCGTCGCCCGACGTCTCGACGCCGTCGGTGAGCACGACGATGCGCCGCGACCCCTCGGTCGGGAGCACTGCCGCAGCCCCCCGGAGCGCGACCCCGAGATCGGTGGCCGTGTCGTCGACGACCGTGTTGACGCCTTGGAATGCCGGGTCGCTCGAGAGCGCCTGGTCCAGGCGGATCTCCCTGCCGAAAACGGCCACCGCGGTCCGATCCTGCGGTCCGGCGAGTGCGAGCGCTTGCCGCACGTAGACCTCCTGCGCGGCGCGGGCCTCAGCCGTGATCGACGCCGACCTGTCGAGGAGGAACAGGACAGACTTCTCTCCCGACGTCCGGACGATGAGTGGTTGCGTCAATGCGAGAACGAGCAACACCACGCCAGCGGATCGGACGAACGTCGCCACACGGTTCTGCCTGCTCGGCACCGAGCGGCGACCGTGACGGGCGACGAGCACGACGGCCCCGAGCGCCGGGATGAGCACCAGGAGCAGCCAGGGCTGTTGGAGCCTCATACGGCCGCTCCCGCGCCGGAACGCCTGCGCCACGGGCTCGGCCTGCCGTAGGCGACCCACCACTCGACGAGGACGACCAGCAGCAACAGCGCCAGGATCCACGGCGCCCACTCCCGCAGCAACGTGGCGTCCTGCGCATCTGCCGTATCGTCGGCGGTCGTCGCGATCTGCCTGGCGGACCCGGGAGCCTCGGCCGCCGCGAACTGCCGGACTGCCCTCTCGTGTTCGACGAGCGCACCGGAGGCGTCGAGGTAGTCCACCTGGTACGTGCCCGGCGCCGCAGTGTCGGCGAACTCGACGACGTTCCCTTCGAGTGACACGGAGGTGCCGTCGGGCTTCGTCACAACCGTCGATCCGTCGGGAGGCGGCGCCAGGCTGAGCGGCGTGCCGGCCGTCGCCGTGGCGGCGCTGCCGAGCCGGTTGCCTCCCAGGAAGTCGAGGATCCTCGCACCGAGTATCGGGAAGGTGACGTCCACCGGGAGGTTCGATCGGACCACGTCGAAAGTGAAGTAGACGACCCGGTGCCCGTTGACCTCACCGAGCATGACGATCGGCACATCGCCTGCCGTCACCAGTCGCAGCCATCCGGGCCCGAGGTCGAGGAGTTGCACCTCGCCGATGGCGAGGCTCGTGAGGTCGACGTCCTCGAGGATCGGCTCGCCCGGACGCTGAAAGGTGATCACCGGGTTGTCGAGCCGGCCCGTGACCGTGATCCCTTCCGGCGGCGGGTCGGGGGCGATGATCCATGCCGGGCGGTCGATCTCCGCAGCCGAGCCACCGTCGATGACGACGACGTCGGGTGGCTCGCCCACGGCCGGGTGGACGCCGGGGAGCGCCCCGAGCAGCGCATCCAGGAAGGGAGATCCTTCGCCCGTCACTGTGACCGCCAGGTCGCCGGCGCCCGAGAGGATGAGAGCAGCGCGGTCGTCGAGCGGGTTGGCGTCGTCCGCCTCGACGATCACCGCCTCGACCGTCTGGCCGATCCCGGCGTCGACGGGAACGACGCGCTGTTCCCGCTCCGCCGCCGCCAACTCGATGTCGACCGACCCGACCTCGAGGCCGTCGACCAGCATCTGGACCGAGATCGATTCGGTCCTACGGGAGAAGCTCGACACCTCGAGGAACATGTTGGCGGCACCCTCCCCGGGCACGCCAGTTCCGAAGGCGGTGATGGCGACGTTGTCGCCGACCTGGTCGAACAGGATGTGACTGGCGTCGCTCACCGGCTCCAGGAGCGCCCCTTCGACCCCGCCGTCGCTCAGCAGGAGGATCTTCGTCGGGCGATCGGGGGTGGCGAGGCCCCGCGCCAGCCGCAGTGCTCCCTCGAGGTCCTCTCCGCCACCCCCGACAGCCAGGCCGTCGATGGCAGAGAGGACGGTTGCGGGGTCTCGGGAGAAGGCCGTCACGACACGGGGGCGCGGCCCGGCGTCGACGACGGAGATGAGCTGGGCGTCCGAGGCGTCGTCGGCCAGGCCTCTGGCCTCCGCCTGGGCCGCTGCGAAGCGGCCGGCCGTCGCCATCGATCCGGACGTGTCTATGACGAGCACGGTGTGGGGACCGAGCAGCGTTGCTTCCCTGAAGAACGGCCGGGCGAGCAGGAAGGCGAAGCCGAGCAGGGCGAGGATCTGGAGCACGAGCGCCGCGGTGACCTTGAGGCGCTGCCAAGGAAGGGAGGCGGAGACGTACTGTTCTTCGTCCTCCCACATGCGGATGCTCGGCACCTCGAGCCTCTGCCTCCTGCTCTTCAGCATGTACAGCACAACGAGCGGGATGACGAGTGACGCCAGGGCAAGAGCCAGGGGTGCGAGCAGGCTCACGTCAGCCTCCCAGCGGCGACGAGCTCACGGAGCGCCGCGGTCAACGCTTCCGGGCCGGCGAGGACTGTTACGTAGTCCATGCCCGAGCGCCGGGCCCTCGCCGAAGCCTCTGCAACGAACGACTGCATCCGCTCGCGGTACCGCGACACGGCGGCTTCGCTGATCGAGACGGGGAGCTCTGCCTTCGTCTCGATGTCCCGCAGCGTGAGGTCGCCGCTGAAGTCCGGGTCGAGCTCTGAAGGGGAGAGCACGTGGAGGACGACACCGCCGCCGAGGCTCCCGAGGAGGTCGACGGCCGCCTCCCAGCCGGGCGCCAGGAGGTCGCTGACGAGGACGACGGGACCGCGGTGGGCGCCGGCAGCCGCCATGAGATGAGCCGCTCCAGGGAGGTCGGTACCTCCCTCGGGGCTCAGCGATTCCAGGAATCCCTCCATCTGCGGCCAGCTCGACACGTGACGGGCCCATGGGCCGCGCAACGAAGGGCGGTCGGAAGCCGGGACGGTGACGAGGCGCACCCTCTCCCCGGCGGCCAGGCCGAGGAAGGTGATCGCAGCAGCGAGCCGCTGGGCGGTTGCGAACTTCTCGCCGAACTCCATCGACGACGACGTGTCGACGACGATCTGCAGTGGCATCTCGTCCTCGGCCTCGAAGAGGCGTACGAGCACCACGCCCAGCCTCGCCCACAGGTTGTAGTCGATGCGCCGGAAGTCGTCCCCGGGGTTGTACTCGCGGTAGTCGGCGAAGTCGAGGCTCTCGCCGAGCTGCTTCGAACGGTGTCTCCCGCTCCACATGCCACGAAGGCGCCTGCGGTTGGTGAGGCTCAGCCGCTCGAGGCGGGCACGTAGCTCGGGCTCGAGGAGCATCAGTTCGTAGGGATCGGGGCCGGATTCGCCTCGAGGAGCTCGTCGATGATGGAGTCTGAGATGACACCGTCGGCGGCTGCCTCGTACCCGAGCACCAGCCGGTGTCGCAGCGCCAGCTTGGCGATCTCGCGGACGTCTTCGCCCGACAGGTTGAGCCGCCCGTCGATCAGCGCCCGCGCCTTCCCGCCGAGCACCACCGCCTGCGCGCCGCGCGGGCTGGCGCCGAAGCGAACGTAGCGACGGACGAGGGGGGTCGCTGAGTCGTGCCCCGGGTGGGTGGCGGTGATCAGTGTGGAGGCGTATCGCAGCACGTGGGTGGCGGCAGGCACCTGTCGAACGAGACCGAGCATCTCCTTGAGCACCTGATCGTCTGCAAGGGCGCTCACCTCGACCGACTCGTCGGCAGTCGTCCGTTGCAGGATGCCGACCATGTCGTCCGTCGAGGGAAACGGCACGAGGATCTTGAAGAGAAACCGGTCGAGCTGCGCCTCGGGAAGCGGGTACGTTCCCTCCATCTCCAGCGGGTTCTGCGTGGCCATCACGAAGAACGGCCTCGGCAGCGGGTGGGTCGTCCCCCCGAGGGTGACGCGGCGCTCCTGCATCGCCTCGAGAAGGGCCGATTGGGTCTTCGGGGTCGCCCGGTTGACTTCGTCTGCGAGGACGACATTGGCGAAGATCGGGCCCTCGTGGAACCGGAACTCCCCCTCGCGCAGGACGTTGGTTCCGACGATGTCGGCCGGCATCAGGTCGGGTGTGAACTGGACGCGGCCGAACTCGACCGAGAGCGCCTCACCGAGCGTGCGCAGCAGCAGCGTCTTCCCGAGGCCGGGGACGCCTTCGAGCAGCACATGTCCCTCGCACAGCAGGCCGAGGAGAACGGCGCGCACCAGATCGTGCTGGCCGACGATGACCTTGCCGATCTCGGCCTCGATCGCTTCGACGTTTTGGGCGAACGTTTCCGGGTTCATTGGCCGCCTAACTCCGTGAAGTAGATCCGAACGATGTCCTGCAGGCTGCTCGGTATCGACATCCGGTCGAGAGCTCCGAGTGCCTGCTGCTGATAAGCCGTGAACCTGTCGGTGTACGGGACGAGCGGGAGGTTCTGCAGTCCTTGCCCGGAGGTGGTTCCCTCGACGTTGCCGGTCGGGTCGTTCCCGTCGAAGTCGACACGCTGCTCGTCGCCCTGCGTGAAGCCCTGGGGGTCCAGCACGTTGGAGCGCCCGGGATCGTGGGCCGCGTCGCCGTCGCCGGCTCCGAGATCGGGATTCCCTGCCGAGCCGGTGCCCCCGCTCACCGGGTTCGGGTTGTTGACGCCTCCCGCGCCCTGGCCTCCGCCACCTCCTTGGCCCTGACCCTGACCTTGGCCCTGGCCCTGACCCTGGCCCTGGCCCTGACCTTGACCTTGGCCCTGACCCTGCCCTTGGCCCTGACCCTCGCCCTGCTGGGCGTCCCGTGCATCGGCGAGCTGGCGCTGGCCGTCGCGCACCGATGCCTGGGCGTCGGCGGCATCGGACGCGGAGCCCACCCTGTTCTGTGCCCCCCTGAGCTGGTCGAGAGCAGCGTCGGCGGCGGCCGACGGGTCACCGTTGCCCTCGAGCGCCCTCGCCAGGTCTTCGAGGGATCCGGCGAGATCGGGAGAGGCGCCGGCCACTTGGTTGGCGAGCTCCCTGAGGCGCGCCGCCGTCGCCCTGCGCTCCTCGTCTGACATCGAGTCCGCCCGGCTCTTCACGTCCTCGAGCTGCGCCTCGGCGTCGCTGCCCTGGCCGATCGGGTTCTGCCGCAGCTGCTCGTCGAGTCCTGCCAGGGCTGTCTTGATGGGGAGCGCCTCCGGGTCGGCCGCTTCTGCGAGGTCCTGTCTGGCGTCACCGAGACGGCGGATCGCCTCGTCCAGGTCGTCGGCCTCCCGCAACTCTTCGGCGGTCCGCCTCAGCTCGTCGGCGATCTCCTCGTCGTCGATCTCCTCGGCGGCCTCCTCCAGTTGGCGGGCGACTCCGTCGACCGCCTCGGCGACCTCGGCCCTGCGCTCTTGCTCGGCATCAGCTGGCGACGCCGGTATCGCCAACACGAGGGCGGCGACGACGGCCAACACGGTGAGCATGACGAGGCGCCGGTTCGGGAGCACCGAACCGAACCCGGCGAGGGTCCTGGCCTCCGACCATGCCGCGCTGCGGCTGATCTGCTCCGTTTCGATGGCTGACAGCATCTGGCGGCGCGACAGCTCCAGTGCCGTGGCGAGCTGATCCTTGCCCCCGAGGCGCTGATCGGCGACGACGGCGGCGAGGTGCGTGCTCGGCGGTCTCGCCAACGTGTATCCGGCGGCGAGCAGGACGGCGGCGCCGCCCGCGATGAAGACGGCAAGCTCGGCCCAAGGGATGACGACCCAGCGAGCGACCCCGAGGATGAGCGCCCCGCCGGCGGCGACGACGCCGATGGCCGTAACTGCGCGGCGCAACAGGCGAGCTGCTTGCAGGCGTCGCCGCGCCGCTCCGACGATGCGGTGGATCGAATCAAGCGGCAACTTGGGTCCTCCTTCGGCGCACGGAGCGGACACGGCCCCGCGGGACCTTGACATGACGGGTGGCGAGGTACAGAGCCCCCGCCGAGACGAGCAACTCGAAACCGAGGGTGATTGGCCAGGCTTGCACCCTGATCCGATCGGGAGTGCGTGTCGTGATGGCACCGACGCCATCCCCGCCCGGGAACGGCAAAGGCTGGAATCCGCGGCCGAAGCCGCCCTCCACCGCGACTCCACCCTCGAAGAAGCCGCCCCCGAACGGGCTGGTCAGCTCGTTGAGCTGTGAGGCTCCGAACCCCTGTCGCTTCACGAGCACGGCCCGGAAGGGCAGATAGGGGGAGGTGACCGCCTCGGCTCGGAACTCGATCGGGTTCGACGAGGCGTCTACCAGCCCCACGATCGGGTTCACGAGCGCCGAGTAGAGCTCGCGGCCGCCATCGCGCGGTACGCCGTTCTCGAAGCGGGTGGCGCCGAGGTCTTCCGGGGCGAGCAGGAAGAACTCGGCGACGAGGAGGAACAAGGTGCCGAACACGATGCCGACGGTCCAGATGTAGGAGCCGAGGACGGCTCCTTGGACGCTGCGGGCTCTGGCGGACACCCACATCGAAACCGCCCCGATCATCACGGCGGTGGCGACCACCATGAGCATGCCCATCGCCACGTTCGTGAGCGTCACGCCTCCGAGCAACACCGGGATCACGAGCAACGGCGTGGTGGCGACGAGCAGGAGGAGCACGTATGCCAGTGCCGACATGAGCTTGCCGAGCACGATCCGCCAGGCGCTCAGCTGCGACACCTGGAGGAGCTGCAGGGTCTGACGCTCCCGCTCACCGACGATCGTCACGCCGGCCTGGCCGGGCACGACGAACACCACGGCGATGACGAGGCCGAGAAGCAAGGCGTGCAGGATGAACCTGCCCATCGAGGCCGAGGCGAAGATCGAAGACAAACCGCTGAAGCCGAAGCCCTCGAGCTGAGACTGCGAGGCGCTCCTCGCCGTGATGTACGCCAGGAACGTGAGGGCCCCGGCGGCGAGCACCCACACGCTGAGGAGTATCGGAGACCGCAGGGTCCGCCACCGCTCCTGGAGCTCTCGAATTGCCACCGGGTTCATTCGATGTCTCCCTCCTCGACCGGAGCCTCGTCGGGTCGCGCAGCCCCGGCTACCGGGACGTTGGTGAGCTGCATGAACAACTCCTCGAGCCCGGCGCTCTGGACACGCCACTCGACGACCGGGACGCCCGCTCCGACCACTTCGGAGAGAAGCGCCGCCGAAATCTCGTCTCCTCCGGAGAACGAGAAGCTCACCTGGCCGCGCTCGACGTCGAGATCGCTGAGGTCCTCCTTGGTCCGCAGCAGCGCCTCGGTGCGCTCGACGTGCATCTCCGCCACCCTGGCGATGACGCGGCGTTGGCCGAACAGCTTGGAGCGGATCTCATCGACGCTGCCCATCGCCAGGACGCGGCCGAGGTCGACGATGGCGAGGTGCGAGCAGATGCCCTCGAGCTCGGAGAGGATGTGCGACGAGATGACGACGGTGCGACCCATGCGGCTCAATTCGGAGATGAGCTCGCGCAACCCGACGCGCGCCCTCGGATCGAGCCCGGACGCCGGCTCGTCGAGGACCAGCAACTCGGGGTCGTGGATGAGCGCCCTGGCGAGCGACAGGCGCTGCTTCATGCCTCGCGACAGCGAGTTCACGTCTGCGTCCGCCTTGTCCTCGAGGTCGACGAGGGCCAGCAGGTCGGCGACGACGGCGGCTCTGGCGGCCGAGCGCACGTTGTGCGACGCCGCGAAGAACTCGAGGTACTCCCGCGACCGCAGCCCCTCGTACACGCCGAAGAAGTCCGGCATGTAGCCG
This sequence comes from Acidimicrobiia bacterium, assembly GCA_036396535.1. Classification (NCBI taxonomy): domain Bacteria; kingdom Bacillati; phylum Actinomycetota; class Acidimicrobiia; species Acidimicrobiia bacterium. Next base: position 88,767 of record DASWKR010000030.1, read on the forward strand.
ACGTGGCGGCGGACGGCCCTCGGATCGCGCTCCGGGTCGATGCCACCGATCCTGACCTTGCCACCGTCCCGCTGCAAGAGCGAGGTCATGATGAGCATCGACGTGGTCTTGCCTGCGCCGTTCGGGCCGATCAGCCCGAGGGTGGCCCCTTCCGGCACCTCCAGGTCGGCGTCCTTGAGGGCGTGGACCTTGCCGTAGCGCTTCTCGACCGACTGGAACTCGACGATCATGCCGTGCTCCACGTGAGCTGGTAGCGGTTGAGCTGGATCGAGAAGTCCCCCTCGAACGGGTCTCTGTCCTCGGGCGCCTGCGCCCGGATCACGAGCTCTCCACCGGGCGACACGAAATGCGAGATGTCGAACGGCTCACCCCACTCGATCGTCGCGTAGTCCCCGGAGGTCCAATCGAAGGCCGACGCCCGCGGGAACTGCCCCGTCGCCGGGTTGACCGTGCCGCGGGCGGGCGCGCCGGTTGGGACCTCGTAGACGAAGTAGACCTCTTCGGCGCCGTATGCGTAGATGTCGTCGTAGTAGCCCTCGATGGACGAAGCGCCGACAACGTCGAGGAGCCTCGGTCGCACGCTCGTCTCGACGACGTCACCCACAGACACCTCGAGCCGTTCGACCATGAGGGTCGTGCCTTCGGCGGATCCCGACGACCCGTCGAGCGCCATGGTGTGCCGGGCATCGTTGGTGAACCCGTAGAAGTAGACATCGTCGAGCCTGATGCCCTTCTCGAGGTGCTCGGCGTACGCCGCCAGCGACGAGACGAGCTGGTAGCGGTTGTCGGAGAAGCCGTTGACGAAACCTGTTCGGTTCACGGCTTCGGAGATGACGGGTTCGTAGAGGACCCGGCGGTTGGACAGCCTCACGTCGACCGAGGCCGTGGCGCCGGGCGCCAGCTCGTCCTTTCCGGAGTATCCGGCGCCGTTGATGATGACCCCCCACGCCCAGTACGACTGGCGGCTCGTGTTCGTGACGCTGACGATCCGCTGGTTGCCCTCGCCCCCTACCGAGACCTCGAGGTCGGCGGGATCGCCGCCGTCCCACGACGCCTGCGCAACCCCGGCGCCGAGATCCTCGAGCTCGAACTCGAAGCCGTCTCTCCCGTCGTCGCGGCGCTCCGGGACCCCGGGCAGCCCGCCGACCTGCGCGGCGGCGGGCGTCGCCTCCCAGCCCTCCGGCAACGTCAGGTCCCTCGTACCGCCCGTTGCCACCTGGACGACGAGGGCGGTCTCGCCGCGGATGGTGGATCCATCGTCGACCACGACGGAGGCGTGGGTGATCGTGAAGTCTTTGAGCTGCGAGCGCCCGATCGCCCAGAACCCGGCTACGAAGGCCACACTCAGCAACGGCACCGTCACCCAGGCCCACTCGGGCTTGCCGAAGCTGCGCAGCAACAGGAAGTTGACCGGACCGACGAGGACGACGAACACGAGTATCCCTGCGAGCAGCCACGGGAGGGCGGGCACGGACGCCTCACGGCCGACCGCCGCCGCCGAGACCAGTGAGAACGGCGCGGCAGAGTCGGCCTCGTTCCGGACCAGCCCGAGCGGTGGCTCCGGGCGGAGCAGCACGCTCCACTCGTCTGCGGTCACCTCGGCGAGGTTCGGCGTCGCCCCGACTTCGCCCCGACCGACCCGGGTCACCTCGACAGGAGTCCCCGGCCAAACCACGCCGGCGCCTGGTGCTGCGAAGACGTCCGCCGAGGCCGACGCGGCGATGATCCGACCGCCGTCCTCGATCCACGACTCGATCTTCGAGAGCGCCGCGCTCGACAAATCGGCTGCCGCGTCGGGACCGATCACGAGATACGAGAGCACGCCCGGTCCCGCCTCGAGGGTCGCAGCCGACAGCCTCACCGGTGTCACGGTGCGTTCGACGGTGCGGGGCTCGGCCGACCGCAGCGTGGTCGCGATGTCGTCGGCGCCGAGAAGCCCCACGAGAAGCTCCTCGCGGGGCGCAGTGACCCGAACCGTCTCTTCGAGCAGGGTCTCGTCCTCGCCGTCGTCGTTCACCCTGACGAGTGCGACGTCGACCTGGGTGCGATTGCCCGGAGCGCCCCCCTCGATGAAGTACTGCTTGACGCCGCCTGCGGGGACTTCGATGTCCGTCCTCACCGTCGTCCCACCGGACGAGACGTCGATCCGACCGACGAGCAGTTCCTGCGACGTCAAGTCGACGGTGACGGGAAGCGTGGCCGATGGGTCGACGAAGCCTTCCATCCCGACAGAGAGCGCCATAGACCACGGGCCGGCGGGCTCCTGAGCGCCGGACACGGAGGTGGGAGCGGCGACGAAGGTGAGAGCGAGGATGAGCGACGAGAGCCTGACGAAGGTTCGCACAGGCATCAGACGCTTTGCGCCAGACGGCGGTTCCCACATTCGGGGAACGCTAGCGACGCGGCCGATGCAGACTCGCCACCGTGCCGGGCCTCGTCAGGTCGTCGATGCGACGACTCGATCGAGCTTCTGGCGCAGTTCCTGCTCGCCGAGCGCACCGAACCACATGTCGATGATGCGACCGTCGTGGATCAGGAATGTCGTCGGCTGACCGAACACCTCGTACAGCTCCCAGATCGAGTCGTCGTAGCCCCAGGCCAGATTGTCGCTGAACCATTCGGGAGCCCGCTCTCGGCTCGCTTCCTCGGTGCTCCGCCCCGCCACTGCGACGAACTCCACGGAGTCGAGATAGTCGGCTGCTACCTCATCGACGACGGGCAACTCCCGCCTGCAGGTCGTTCACCACTCAGCCCAGAAGACCATGTAGACCGGCCTCGCCTCCCGCGCCAGGTCGAACGTCGAGCCGTCGCCGAGGACGAGGGTGAAGCTCGGTGCAACCGGTCCGTCAGGCTCGGCGTCCGTCGTCGTATCAGGGGCAGGCGCCGTCGGCGAGGTCGACGAAATCGTGGCGGGGCCCCCGCCGCACGCCGCTGCGAGCAGGGCGAACACCGCCACGATCCTGACGAAACGGCTCATGCCGTGACCATAGGGACGGTTCATGTGCTCGACCCGCAATACGGTCGATGTTCAGGAAAAGTTCAGCGCCGCCAGCACCTTCTTCGCCTCATGGGGCACCGTTGTCGCCGCCGGGCCCTTCGTATGTCAGCGCCCGTTCGAGGACGGCGGCGGCGTCCCCGCTGTCGACCGATTGGGCGGCCAGGGCCATGGCCTCCGTGAAGCCGTCCGCCAGGCCACCCGCCACGATGGCGGGCGACGCGTTCACCAGGGCGATGTCGCGGTGAGGGCCCTTGGCTCCCTCGATGACCGACCGGGTGATCTCGACGTTGCGGATGACGTCCCCGCCCCGGATCTCGTCGAGTGTCGACCTGCGAACCCCGAAGTCCTCAGGCGTGAACTCGGCGTGCGTGATCTCGCCGTCTTTCAGCCGGTAGATGAAAGAGGGGCCGGTCGTCGTGAGCTCGTCGAGCCCGTCCTCGCCGTAGTACACGAAGGCGTACTCCAGGCCGAGATTGTCCAGCACCTGGATCATGCGCTCCGCCATCTTCGGATCGGACACGCCGATGGCGGACCGCGACGCCCGCGCCGGATTGCACATCGGCCCGAGGAAGTTGAAGACGGACCTGACGCCGAGCTCACGCCTCACAGGTCCGGCGTGACGCATCGCCGGGTGGTACGCAGGTGCGAACAAGAAGCCGAACCCGACGTCGCGGATCATCGCGGCGGTTGTCGCCGGACCGTGGTCGAGCCGCAGACCGAGCGCCTCGAGCAGGTCGGCAGACCCGGTGTCCGAGGATGCGGCCCGGTTGCCATGCTTGGCGATCTTGACGCCTGCTCCTGCTGCGATGAAGGCGGCCGTCGTCGAGATGTTGAACGTGCCCGCCCGGTCGCCGCCTGTGCCCACGAGGTCGACCACCGGCTCGCCGACGTCGATCGTGACGGCGGCGTCGTACATCGCCTCGACGAGTCCGGTCATCTCGTCCGCGGTCTCACCCTTGGACCGCAGCGCGACGATGAACCCGGCGATCTGAGCGGGTGTCGCCTCGCCTGACATGATCTCGTTCATCGCGGCGCGGGCGTCATGCCTGCTGAGGCTCTCGCCAGCAATGAGTCGAGTGAGGAGATCAGGCCAGGGGAAGTCCGACATGCGTCGAGCAAGATACCAAGTGCGGTCGGTCGGCGGCACGAGAGCGCCGACCCCACCACTCAGTGTTGCTCGATCGGAAGCACCATGGTGAGCGCGATCGTCATCCTGACGTCGTCGACAGCCACGAAGAGAGGATCGGACGGATCGAACTCGAACTCGATCGAGCTGATCGTCTCTTCGCTGCTCTGCGTGTAGAACGTGATCTCGGTGTCGATGCCGTCGACGCAGCCCTGGCAAGACCCCTCCCCGAGTCGGGCGCGCAGCTCGTCGAAGTCGGTGGCTGCGATGGCGGCTGCCAGGCGATCGACAACCTCCACCGGGATGGTCCCCGAGATCTCGGCGGAGTCGACGGGTGGAAGTCCTGTGGTGTTGGTCTCGTCCGATCGGTGCACGGCCACCGACCCGTCGTTCCAGATCACGTAGATGGCGCAGTTGGGACCCATCTGCACGCACCCGCCGGAGTCTCTGATCACTGCAACCGGTGCGGCGGTGACGGTAGATGTCGTCGTGACCGGCGGGACGGTCGTGGTGGCCGGCGGCTGGGTGGTGGTAGGAGCGGCGCCGCCGCCGCATGCCGTGATGAGGAGGGACACAAGGGCGAGGGTTCGTCTCATGCCGTGTCGGACGGCGCCCCGGCCGGTCTGGTTCCAGGACGCCTCAGCGCCGCAGCCTGCTCCGGCGCTCCTTGTCGGTGAGCCCTCCCCAGATCCCGAAGCGCTCGCGCGCCTCCAAGGCGTATGCGAGACATTCGGATCTGACCGGACAGGTGAGGCAGATGGAGATCGCCACGTCGGATTCCTCCTTCGTGGCTGGGAAGAAGATGTCGGGGTCCTTGTCGCGACAGGCGGAGAACACGACCCAAGGGCGCTCATCGGTGACCGGGGCCGCCAGAATGACTGGGGGGATCTCCAGCGTGTCTGTCATCGGGGTGGCACCTCGAGGTGTCGAGACTGAAGACACAGTCACCCATTAAGACGAACTGATCGGGGCTTTGGTTCCCGCGGGCCGAGCGGAAGCCTCTCCTCACGAAACGGGCTCGCTCCGCATCGCTACAATGCCCTGCTCAGACGGAACATCGGCACGGTTCGAACACGTAGCTAGGAGGCGGTCCTGCTCTACTTCGCCTATGACGCGCGCATCGCACCCGACCGCATGGCCGAGGTCGCCCCGGGCGCCACATTCGAGTTCATCGCCCATCTCCCGGAGTGGGGAATCGACTTCCCGATCAGAGACGCCCAGTGGGGCGGAGGGCTGCCGACGGTCCGCGCCGGGATGGGGAGCACGGTGTGGGGTGCCGTGTTCTCGGTGCCCGACCGTGAGTTCGGGGTCCTCGACCGCGTCGAGGCTACGGAGCAGCGGGTTTGCGAGACGGTCGAGGCGATGGACCGCAACGGAAAGCGCCACAAGGTGAGGGTGCACCTCCACGCCGAGACCGGAGAGCACTATTCCCCCTCGGTCGACTACCTCAAGCTCATGCTCGAGGGATCGAAGCATTGGGGGCTTCCATTCGGCTGGGTCGCCGGGCTCGAGGAGCACCTCCAGAACGGCTCCTGAGGTGTGGCGAGGCCGTTCGGCTTCATCGCCACACCCGATGCCCAGACCGATTGCTTCCGATCGTGACGGTTGATCGCTCGGGCGGATTCCCGAGCCTCTCCGGCGGCGCCCTCCTGATGGGCGCCATCACCGCCTTGGGGTTCGCCTTGTGCTCCTACCTGCTCCTGGGCGTCCTCGGGCTCGTGACGAGCGAAGGCGGGCGCGGAATCCTCGTCTTCGTGCAGTACGTCTCTCAGTTGCTGGCGGGCTACGTGGCGGGGAGGCTGGCTCCGGCGTGGCGATTGTTCCACGGCGGCGTGAGCGCCCTCTGCTTGCTCGTCGTCACCGTGGCGATCAGCGTCGCCCGCGATCCCGTGGGCGCCTTTCCCTTGTTCGTCCTGCTCGGGGTCGTCGCCATGGTCATCGGCGCTGCCGGGGGCGCACTCGCCGAGTGGCGGATCGTCGATCGTGACGAGGGCGCATGACACCGGGCTGGAACTGGCCGTACGTGAGTATCGTTTCGACGGTCGAGTCCGGGAGACGGCCGCGGCCGCGAGGCCGAGGAAAGTCCGGACTCCACAGGGCACGGTGCTGGCTAACGGCCAGGCGGGGCGACCCGACGGACAGTGCAACAGAGAGCAGACCGCCGATGGGCTTCGGCCACAGGCAAGGGTGAAACGGTGGTGTAAGAGACCACCAGCGCCTCGGGTGACCGGGACGGCTCTGTAAACCCCACCGGGAGCAAGGCCAAGCAGGGACAGGGTGGCCCGCCCGTCACGTCCCAGGTGGGCCGCTCAGATAGATGGCCGTCCTCGACAGAATCCGGCTTACACCCGGACTCGGCGCCGTGAGCCCGGAGCTTCGAGCTTCGGGCTCACCGCTTCCGGTCAGCCTTCGCTCACACCGGCGGTCGCCATCGGAGGTGCGTCGACCGCATCGTCCGACACGTACCACAGCGCCAGGTAGCCGGCGGGGGTGACCGCCCCGTTCGTGAGAGCAGTGATCTGGACGCGCACGTCGACGACGCGGCCGGCTCCTCCATGCATCCGCACATCGACCTCACGTATCGACGTTCCGGCGCGCCGCGACAGGATGGGTTCCCACAAGTCGACGTCGTCTGCGACAGTCAGATCCGTGACCTTCTGCCCGACGAGCCCTTCGCCGTCGAGGTGCATCCACTCGGCAAGCGACGGCTCCGCCAGCCTGATCGTCCCTGCGGTGTCGAGCACGGCGAGGCCAGCCGCCGACTGGGTCACCGTCGGCTGGGTCGGTTCGGCGTCCTGTCCGAGCTCCGTTGCCTTGCGACGGATGGCGAATCGAATCGACCTGGCGAGCTGGTCTGGTGTGACGACCCCTTTGGTGAGGTAGTCCTCGGCTCCCTCGTCGACGGCAGCCAGGGCCAGCGAGTCGTCCTCGTGGGCGCTCAGCACGACGATCGGGACGTCGGGGTAGGCGCCGTGGACGGCCTTGACACTGTCCAGGTGGTCGGCGTCGGGAAGGATGAGATCGAGCAGAACGCAGTCCGGCCGCTGCTCTCCGAGCTCCCGGAGGGCGGTGTCGAGCCGCATGGCCGTACGAACGGAGTCGCCGTCCGGCCAGATCTCGGACAGCATCGACTGCACGAGGCGAATGTGCAGCGAGTTGTCCTCGACGAGCAACAGATCGGGCATCGAGTCGTTCACACGATTCGAGTTCTCCGTCATCAACACCTACTCGTTCTGCGCTCCACGGGAGCGTGGGGCGGGTTCCATTGTTTGTCGGTTGCCGTCGCCGTCAGCTTGAGGTGCGATGAGCCGGAATGACGGCGGGCCCCTTCCGGGGCCCGCCGTCGATCTCGAGTGGCTCTGGTCCGCTCAGGTCAGTTCCCGCTCGCCGATCTCGACGGTGATCGCCTTGTACACGATCCAGCCGAGCGCTGCTCCGATGAACGGAGCCGTCACGTAGATCCAGAAGTCTCCGAACTCGCCGCCCACGAGAGCCGACCCGAGAGACCGTGCCGGATTCACGGAGGCGCCCGTGAGCGGAGCGGCCGCCAGGTGGATGGCAACCAGCGTGAGCGAGATGCCGAGGAATGCCGTGTTCCGGTTCGCCTCGCTGGCGGTCACCTTGAGGATCACGCCGACGAACAGTCCGGTGAGCAGTATCTCGAGCATGAACGCCCCTCCCACGGAGGCTGCCCCCGGCCTGGTGACAGTTCCGGCGACAGCGTCCTGACTGGACGCCCCGAGGATCGCCACCATCGCGATCGAAGCGCCCCCAGCCTGGCTGATGACGTATTGGATGAACGTGTTCGTGTCGATCCGTTTGTCGAGCAACGCCCCCAGGCTCACGGCCGGATTGAAATGACCGCCCGAAACCTCACCGAAGGCGTAAAGCCCCACCAGCAGAGCAAGTCCGAACCCGAGCGAGAGGACCGTCAGGTCCCCTTGTCCGGCGAGAATGCTGAGACCGCCGATGAACACGAGGGCAAAGGTGCCCATGACCTCGGCGATCCACGTACGAGTGCTGTCGGACATGGAGTTCTCCTTCTGTCCGTCGGGAGCAGCCGACCTGCTCCGATCTTCCCTCACACGTTCGACTCTGGTCGATGACAACTGGTTTCCCAAGGATCATGCCGAGTCGACCGCCTCCTGCAACACGTCGACGGCCTCTTCGACGTCGGCGGCCGCATCCGGCTGCGACGCGACCAGCTCGAGCGAAGGGAGCACCGCATCGGCGATGACCTCGAACAGCACGGCGCGGGCCTCCTCGGTTCCGGTCAACTCGGGGAGGGTCCCGAACTGCGTGCTCAGTGCGCTCGCGAGCGTTCCGACGAGGTCGACCTGCCATTGCCCGTTCGAGGCGAGACGGGTGACAATCCTGGCGGCGCCCTGCGTCCCGGTCACATCGACGAATGCGAAGCTCCTGCCGTCGGCAGTGATCTCCTCGAACTCACCAACCTCGACTGCAGCAAGGCTGCCTGCGTCGAACTCGTCGAACGCCTCGCGAAACGAGCGCCAGTACTGGTCGGCGAGGTCGTCGGGGAGTCCGCCGGTCGCCGCGGCTGCGAGCTGATCTGCGTCGAACCCGTTCTCGAGGGCGACGACGACGGCCTCGCCCCTCCGTTCGACGACCCGGTCGATCTCGGCGAGGTCTGCCTGCGCAACCGCCTCCAGCCAGACACGCACCGCAGCCGTCGGAAAATTGGCAGGGACTTGCGACGTCGTTGTCGGGCGCTCGGCGCCTCCGCACGCCCCGCTGGAGAGCGCCACAACGGCGACCACCGCAAGACGCCGGATCCGGCGCGTGCGAGGCACGTCTACGTGGGGGGTGCCGCGTGCTGCGCGCTGCAGCGTGGCGCCGGCTCGCATCGGCGCAAGGGTAGGAGGGTGCAGACGAACCTCCAATCGGTCGGCCTCCCGGCGTTCGAGCGCCGGTCATCGCCCGATAGGAACCGCGATGACGCCGTCCGCCAGGAAACGCCGCCTCACCTCACGGCCACCGAGACCTCCTCTCACGTACAACCACGCCAGGTATGCGGCGCCGAGCAGCTCCTCGATCCAGACGATCGGGTTCGTGAGGAGGCTCCCGAGATAGGTCCCGGCTGAGGCGGCGATGTTCGGCGAGAAGTCGAGTCCGAGCATCGGCCACCACAGCGTCTCGGGGTCGCTCCACATCCCGTCGAGGAAGAGGTGGACCAACATGCCGACGGCGAGCGGCATCCACCTCTTGCGGGGCCTCCCTCGCCTCGTCGCCATCAGCACGGCGATCATCGCTACGGTCGCCGCCAGCAAGCAGTGCGCGATGAGCCTGGTCGATCGGAGCGAGTCGAAGAAGATCAGGGCGACCGGCTTGTCGACGAGGTCGGGCAGGATGGCGCCGACGAAGAGGAGCCTGAGGTCCATTCGCTCGTCGCGGAAGGCGTATCGGACGATGGCGGTCGTGGCTCCGAGGTGCCAGAGCAGCATGTGTCAGGGGACGAGGATCCGCCTGCAATGGATGCAGCGCGGGGGGTCGGATCGTTTCGCCTCGAGCTGCTCCGCTTCGGTGAGCACCAGGTGGCAACCGCCGCAGGTGCCCTCGGTGAGCCGGCCGACGGCGACCCCCTCCTTCGAGCCACGCAGCTCGTCGTACAGCTCGAGCAGGTCGTCGGCGATCAGCGGGATGATGTCTGCCTTCTTCGCCTCGCGGTCCGCCAGCTCGGCATCGATCACTTGCCACACCTCCGAGATGGACGCCTCGAGGCCGGCCTTGTCTGTATCGGCAGCCACCTTGTGGTCGCCGATCTCGGCGACCAGCTTCTCGCCCTGGTCGCGCTTCTCCATCAGCTCGAGGATCTCGTCCTCCATCTCACCGTTCTTGCGGACGAGCATCGCCACCTGCTGCCTCAAAAAGTCGGCATCCCGGGCGCTGAGACCGCCTGCATACAGGCGGTTCTGCTCTGCCGCCAGCTTCGTCTCGGCAAGCTCGAGCTCTCCAGAGGTCTTGTCGAGCGCGAGCGTCGTGTCTCGGAGCGCCGCATTGGCTGCCTGGTGCTCCTCAGCGAGTGCCGCCGCCTTGGCCGCAGCGTTGCGATAGCGCTCGAGCTCTGGAAGCGAGGCACGCTCATTGAGTAGCCGGTCGATCTGGAGATCGACCTCCTGCAGTTCGAGGAGGTCGGCGAGGCTCTCCAGCTCCCGCATCAGGCCTGCCTCCACGGTGTCACTTCGATTCCTGTCAAGTCGACGACGTCGTCGTGCATCTCGCAGATGGCAGCGTACAACGCCGCGATGCCGGGTCTTTCTGTCTCGACGTGGCCCGGGTCGATGATCCTGAGGCCTCGATCGAGAGCGGCGCGGGCTCGGTGGTGGATGACGTCTCCCGTCACCAGGACGTCGACTCCCGGAGGCACCTGCGAGATGAGTGACGACCCGGACCCCGGGACCACTGCGATCGTGGTCACCACGTCTGTGGGGTCTCCCGCAACGCGAATCGCACCGCCGATGCGATCGGCAACGACGGCTGCGAGATCACCGAGAGTCGCCGGGGCGCCCAGCGATCCGCACCTGCCCACGAAGGAGGCGCTCGGCTTGACATCGACGACCCGGTACGCCGGATCGGCGTCGGGGTGTGCGGCTGCCATCGCGGTGACGACTCGATCGACTGCCGGCGCCTCGACGAGCATCTCGACGTTGACGGTCGGCTCGTCACCCCCGCCGGCAGCGGCCACCGGTGCGATGCCGAACGGGGCGGCCGGAGTCGCCCCGGCGTCTGTCATAGCCGCCTCGACGGCGGAGGCGGCGGGAACGGGGACGATCACCGTCACGGCGCACGAGTCCGCCGGCCACAGCGGCCCGAACCCGGTGACTTCCTCGAGGCTGAGAGACGCCGCCAGGGCGTCGGCGGCGCCGCCCGGAGCGACGTCGAACGCGGTGTGGACGACAGCGACGGCAACGCCGGCCCTCACGAGGCGAAACGCCCTGCCCTCAGGGCGCCGGCCTGCCACGAACGTCGCCACGTCACCGAAGAGCAGCGGGTGGTATGCGACGGCGAGGTCGACCGGATCGGACTCGAGCGCCGCCACGACGCCCTCCGTGAGCTCGTGGCAGACGGCCACCTTGGCGACCGGCGCCCCCGGGTCTCCGAGTTGAAGGCCAACGGGATCCCACCCCGCTGCCTTGTCGAACGGAACGACGCGTTTCAACGAGGCCAGCAGGTCGCCTACCGTCTGAGTCACACGGCCGATGGTAACGACGTCGGACGTGGCGCCGTTCACGGAACGTTCAGGAACACCGCGCCACCGGCGCCGGTTCTCGTGACCGATCACACAAGGAGCTGAACATGGTGTTTGGACGCAAGGCTGCCGAGATGCCGACGGCCGAGACCGCCCTCCCCGGTCGCCCGACCGAGATGCCCGTTCCGGATTCTCACTACGTGAACGGCAACCGCATCGTCCCCCCCTTCCCCGACGGGATGGAGATCGCCTACTTCGGGATGGGCTGCTTCTGGGGCGCCGAGCGCATCTTCTGGGAGACGGACGGGGTCTATGCAACGGCCGCCGGCTATGCCGGCGGGTTGACCCCGAACCCGACATACGAAGAGGTCTGCTCGGGACGAACAGGGCACACGGAGGCCGTGATCGTGGTGTACGACCCCATGACGGTTGGCTACGAGGAGCTGTTGGCGGCGTTCTGGGAGAACCACGACCCGACGACCCCGAATCGCCAGGGCAACGACGTCGGCACGCAGTACCGCTCGGCCATCTACTGGACGAACGAGCAGCAACGCAAGGAAGCGGAGTCCAGCAGGGACGCCTACCAGGACTCACTGACCGCAGCGGGCTTCGGATCGATCACGACGGAGCTCGAGCAGGCAGGACCGTTCTACTACGCCGAGACCTACCACCAGCAGTACCTGGCGAAGAACCCGAACGGCTACTGCAACCACGGCTTCTGCCAGGTGAGATACGAGAGGGCGGAGGCCTGATGTCGTCCGCTACGGGGGCGGAAACGCCTTAACCGCATTTCGACGGGTTCTGAACCTACCGTTAGTGTTTGTCCAGCTACTTTGGGCAGTAGCGCATCTCATGGGACGGTAGAGAAGCGCACCAGACCGTCGAGTGGGAGACGTTCGATGCGCCACCAAACCCGGGCCGGGGTGTCCACCGCGACGCTCGTCCTCACGCTCAGCCTGCTCACCGGAGTCCCCGCGGCCCAGGCCGGCGCCAAGTGCGCCGGACTCGCAGTCACCATCGCCGGTACGGCGGCCTCCGACACCATGATCGGTACGGCGGGAGCCGACGTCATCCATGGGGGCGGCGGGAACGACGTGATCGCCGGAAAGGGAGGCGACGACGTGATCTGCGGGGGCGCGGGCGACGACGAGATCTCAGGCGGCCGGGGCGACGACCTCCTCGTTGGTGGCGCCGGCGCAGACGCCATCTCGGGCGGAGACGGCGAGGACGACATCGCCGGCAGCGCCGGTCCCGACGTGTTGAACGGTGGCGGGTCGCCCGACACGATCGCCGGCGGCAAGGGCGCCGACATCGTCAACGGTGGCCGCGGCGCCGACACCGTCGCGGGCGGGTCGGGCAACGACACGCTCCGAGGTGACCGGCACAACGACGTCATCAGGGGCGGCGGCAACGCCGACAGGCTCGTCGGCAACGCCGGGTCCGACTGGCTCAATGGCGGCAACGGCATGGACAAGGCCATAGGCGGCCCGGGGGCCGACGATTGTCTCTCGGCGATCAGGCTCGACCCGTGCGAAGGCCCCGAGTACCTGAAGACGTTCGACAGCGTCGATCCGGCAGGCCCGAAACCGTTCGAGAACTCCGAGGAGTTCAGCGTCAGCATCAACTCCCGGGTCGGCTCGACTTGGGACAAGCTGGCGCCGATGCAGGCCCAGCACGGCGCCAACTGCGACCCGCCACCTGAGACTCACAAGGTCACGAAGTACGGCGACGCGGTCTACAACTGCCGCTTCCACATGATGACCGCCGTCAGCTCCGGTAAGAAGAGCCTCCACAACTATGCGGTGGCGATGTTCTCGCCGAACCGGACGCTCGACTTCTCCGGCGGTGAGGCGACGATCCGCTTCGACGTCTCGACGTTGCGAGCATCGAAGCGCGATTGGTTCGAGATCTGGATCACGCCCTACGAGGATCTGTTGCGCATTCCCGTTCAGAAGGATCGCCCGTCCATGCAGGGCACGCCTCGCAACGGGATCATGATCGCCCTCAAGTCGTTCACCGACATCGGGTCGGTCGACGTGAAGGTCGTGAAGGACTTCCAAGTGACGGACATCGACGGGCCGGTCGAGTGGGTCGGCTACGAGAACTTCCTGACCCCGTCGGCCACTGTTCGCTCGACGTTCGAGATCAAGCTGTCGAAGCAGCGGATCTCCGTCGGCATGCCCAACGAGAGCTTCTATTGGATCCCCAACAAGCAGATCCCTGGAGGCCTCGGCTTCGACAAGGGCATCGTCCAGTTCGGCCACAACTCGTACGACGTCTTCGAGTGCGACGACGGGTGCTCCGTAGGGCCGAACACATGGCACTGGGACAACATCTACCTGGCGCCTTCCGAGCCCATCACGGCGCTTCCGGCCAACCGACGCCACGTCGACTCCGACACCCCGTCCTACGTCACCTTCCCGCGTAAGGCACCGGCCGGCTCGCAGCTCCAGTTCACCGGGGTCGGATTCGACCTCGAGGTGAGCTTCGACAACGGGGCGACGTGGAAGGCGGCCAAGCTGGCCCACAACCGCAGCGCCGAGCATTGGAAGTACAAGAACTACTCCATGGGCGTCCCGAAGGGGACGAAGCGGGTGTACTTCCGGGGCGCCGACCCGTACGACGGCCATTGGCAGATCCAAGACATATCGATCCTCAACCGTGCAATCCCCCCTGGGGCTGCCGAAGCCGAGGCGCCGGTGGCAGGCGTCGATCGTCCTCCTGTGCCCGGGCTCGAGGTGGCGGCCTCCGCCGGGGCCTTCAGTGAGCTCCCGACGCCAGCAGTCACGTCACCGGCGACGGTCGATCGGCGGCGGACCGCCGTCCGCACCTGGACAGGACTGCTCAGTCCGTGAAGATGAGATCGTCGATGAGCGACTCCTCGACGTAGCCGCCCTTCGGGTGGAACCGGTAGTGGACGAAGTCCTTCTCGAACTCGAGGTTGATGCCTGCCGGGCCCGATCGGTTCTTCTCGATCGACACGACCACCTGGCGCTTGAACCCTTCGGCCCGCACCGGGTCGTACGCCGTGTGGCGCTTCGACACCGCCGCGTACTTCTCGTTGACGATGAGGATCGTGTCGGCCTCGTAGGTGAGCGCGGCCGCCGAATCGAGGTGCTGGGCTCGAACCCTGCGGTGCGCGAGCGACGCCTCAGCGCCGGCGACGACGGCGACCACGGCGACGTCGAAGTCGACTGCCATGTCCTTGAGGGCAACGGCTGCGACCGACGGGGCAACCGGGACCTTCTGCAGGTAGTCGACGAACAGCACGGCACGCTCTCGGCCGTAGGCGTCGAGGTGGGCACGGATGTCGTCGAGGCCGGTCCGAGAACCGGAGGCAGCTTGCAGCCACATGTCCTTGGCGTACTCACGGACCCTGGCGTGAGCGGCCCTGACGAGCAGGTTGCCCGCCGCCGCCTCACCAAGCTCGATCTCTCCGTTGGCGAGTGCCCAGAGCAGCGCCCTGATGTCGCGGGTCGAGCCGCTGCCTTCGGCTGCGGCGAGATCCCCGAGCTCGGAGAGCAGCAGCCTGCCGAGCATCGTCGCCTCGTCGTGCTCGTAGCACACGTACATCGCCCCGGCGCCACCGCCGGCGACGCGGCGCGCCCATTGCATGGCAAGGATCGTCTTGCCGACGCCGGGGAGGCCACTGAGAAGCGTGAGCGTTCCGGTGCGCAGCCCGCCGCCGAGCGCCTCGTCGAGCGGCTCGAACCCGGATGGAACGACGCTCGAGCGGGTCTGCCTGGCGGGCAGCTCGAGAAGCAGGTCGTCCACGAGGACGGCCTCGCCGCGCCTGTGGAGCCCGTTCCCCGAGACGTCGCCGACGATCTCTTTCAACTGAGCACATCCCTCCACACGCGAACGGCCGCCGGTCCGAGGAGCACGATGAACAACGAGGGGAAGATGCAGACGACGAGTGGGAAGACGATCTTGACCGGGATCTTGAGCGCCCGCTCCTCAGCGCGCTGCTTGCGTCTCATCCGCAGCTCGGAAGCCTGAATGCGCAGCACGTTGGCGATCGGCAGGCCGTATTCCTCGGACTGCACGACCGCTCCGATGAACGTGTTCAGGTCGAGCACGTCGTTGCGGGCTGCCAGGTTGCGGAGCGCCTGGGTCCGACTCGCCCCGAGCTGCATCTCCTGGAGTGCCCGTCGCAGCTCGGCCGCCATCGGTCCGCGCCCGGCGCGCGCCGTGCGGGCGATGGCTCCCTCGAACCCGACGCCTGCCTCGACACTCATCGTGATGTGATCGATGGCGTCCGGAAGCTCCCTGAGAATCTGGTCCTGACGCTTCTTGGCCGAGCCGTCGAGGGTGAAGTCCGGCAGCAGGTACGCCAGGCCGCCGGCTCCGAGAGCGAGCAACGGCCCCGCCAGGTACCACCCGGCGGTGGCGGCCGCCGCCGCGCCGAGCACCTTGACGACGAGAACCCGCTCGATCGGCCAACGGTCCTCGAGGCCGGCGAGCACGATCCGGTTCTCGAGCCTGTCGACCACTCCGGCAGGTGTGAAGGCTCTCAGGCGACCGGCCACGGCGGCGAGCGCCGGCCGCACGACTCGCTCGCCTGCGCCCTGCTCGAGGATCAGCGCACCGAGGTCGGTGACCCGCTTCTCGCCGCGACCGGCGCGGCGGGCGAAGATGCTGCTCGATTCGGCTCCCCGAGAGATCGAAACGAACAACAACGGGATGGAGAGCGCCACTGCCGCGGCTGCGATGATCACTTGGACTGGCGGCATGGCTCCTCCTCTCTCAGTACACGAGCCGAATGATCCGGCGCATCCACGCGATTCCGATGAGCATCAGCCCGACGCCGCCGGCGATGAGGATCTTGCCGATGCTGGAGTCGGTGAGCTCTGCCAGGTACGTCGGCGCGATCGCGGCGGTGACCACCGCGACGAAGATGGGAAGCACCACGAGGACGATGGCCGAGATGCGCCCCTCGGCCGACAGCACTTCGATCTGGCGTCGTATCGTCTCCCTCTCCCTGATCGTGGCCGCCACCTGCTCGAGGAGTTGGGCGAGGTCGCCACCGATCTCGCGGTGGATCGTGATCGCTTCCGACGCCCACGCCAGGTCCTCGCTGCGCACCCGCTTCGCCATGGCGTCGAGCGCGTCTTCGAGGTCGCGTCCCAGTTGGACTTCGAGGCGCACCCGGTTGAACTCGGTGGACGAGGGCTCGAGGTTCTCCCTGGCGACTCCCTCGATCGCTTGCAGGAGCCCGAAACCTGCCCGCAGGCCGCCCGCCATCAGCTGGAGTGCGTCCGGAAGCTGAGCTGCGAACGCCTTGGCCCTCCGGCCGGCGGCCACGCTGAGAAGCCCGAACATGGCCGTGACCCCGACGACGGTGACGAAGACGCCCCCGAACACCCCGGCCCACAGGTCGCCGAGCAGGTAGGAGACGAGGCCGGCCGCCACGACGAGCAGCGCGAACTCGCCGATGCGGAGGTTGAGGCCCGCTTGTTCGATCAGCCCGGTGAGCCGCGACGTGAAACCGCCGCGGCCGAGCGCCTGCTCGGCGAGGAGCGTCGCCCGGTTCGTGATGTCGGAGAGCATTCCTCCGCTGCGAGCCCGGGAGAGGCCGAGAGCCTGGATACCTGCCAGCCCTCCGGGGCGGGGCCGCACCAGGTAGGTCACTCCGAAGATCGCCAGGAACACGGCGGCTGCTCCCCCGAGGAACACGGGTGTGGACTGGAGGAACCCGATCGTCACCGGGACCCCGGGCCGCAGCGCCACGGGCAGCGTTGTCGGTGGTGCGGCGGTGACCGGAGGGCTCGGGTCCGTCGGCTCCACGACGGGCGGCGCAGCGGGGAACTGCGCAGGAACAACGGTGAGCGCCCGGAAGTCGCCGGCTCGCACCGCGATGTCGATCTCGGTGAGGCCGTGGCTCTGAGCCTGGAAGGACAGCCGGTACTGGTTGATGAGATCGGAGGCGATCTCCCCGAAGATCCCATCGAGGGCTGAGGAGTCGGTCGCCGGGACAATGATGCCGAGGGTCGAGGCCCGCAGCCTCTCCAGGGCGTCGTCGTCGTTCTCGTCTGTCTGCAGCTCGATGGCGACAAAGCGTGGCTCCACGCGCACCAGCCCGACGAGGGCCTGTTCGATCGTCGCCGTCGACACGGTGTCGCCGCCGTCCGACAGCAGGATCACCGTGCGTCGAGCCTGCGACGCGGTGTCGAAGAGCTCCGAAGCCGAGAGGAGGGCGTCGTACAGCGCCGTCTCACCGCTAGCGGTCACTGAGTCGACGCCCGCCTTGAGCTCCTCGGGATCCTCGGTGAACGGGACGATCACCGACGTCACACCACCAAAGCCGACGAGAGCCATCTCGACCCCGGAAGGCATGCTGTCTGCGAAGTCCCGGACCGCCGCTTGGGCGCTCACGAGCGGTGCGCCCGCCATGCTCCCTGAGGTGTCGAGCACGAGGACCACTTCGAGCTCGTCACCGGCGAGCTGCTGCACCGAGATGGGTCGGGCGTCGCCGTTCTCCCCGACGAACCAGTCCGCGAGCGGGATGTCCTGACCGATGAGCTCCTGCGGCACGGTGACCGTGATGACGACGTTCGGGTAGTCCGTGGCGTCGACCGACTCCACGGGGAGGTCCACGACCGGGCCCTCCTCCTGGGCAAGTGCGCTCGCCCCGGGAGACAGCACGATCGCTGCCAGCAATGCGGCAGCGGCGCAGCGCCTCACCGACGGCTCCCGAGCAGGTCTCTCAGGGCGTCGTCCGGCGTCCCGAACAGGTGCGGATTGACCTTGATGCCGTAGTCGAGGAGCTTGTCCGTGAATTGCGGCCGAATCCCTGTGGGCCGCAACGTCCCGAGGTAGCGACCTTCGTCGTCGGCGCCGGCGGCGTAGTCGAACTCGAAGATGTCCTGGAGCGTGACCACGTCTCCCTCCATGCCGACGACCTCGGCGATGTGGGTGACCCGCCTCGTGCCGTCGCTGAGGCGGCTGATGTGGACGATCACGTCGATGGCAGACGAGATCTGCTCCCTGATCGCCTTGTCCGGCAGCTCGACGCCCGCCATCAGCATCATCGTCTCGAGGCGGGCGACCGCGTCGCGGGGGCTGTTGGCGTGGACCGTCGAGAGTGAGCCCTCGTGGCCCGTGTTCATCGCCTGCAGCATGTCGAGCGCTTCGCCGCCCCTGGCCTCGCCGACGACGATGCGGTCGGGCCGCATGCGGAGCGCGTTGCGGACGAGGTCACGGATCGTCACCTCTCCCCTGCCCTCCACGTTCGGCGGCCTCGACTCGAGGCGGATCGTGTGGCGCTGCTGGAGCTGGAGCTCGACCGCATCTTCGATGGTGATGATGCGCTGGTCGTCCGGGATGAAGCTCGAGAGCACGTTGAGCAGAGTCGTCTTGCCGGTGCCGGTCCCGCCGCTCACGATGACGTTGAGACGACCTTCGACCGAGTTGCGCATCAGCTCCATGGAGTTCGGGCTCAGCGTGCCGAGCTGCAACAAGTCGTTGGCGGTGAACGGATCCTTCGAGAAGAGACGGATCGTGAGCACGGGCCCGTCGACCGACAGCGGCGGGATCACGGCATTCACTCGTGAACCGTCAGGCAGCCTGGCGTCGACCATCGGCGAGGACTCGTCGATGCGCCTCCCGACCTGGCTGACGATCCGATCGATGACACGGCGCAGGTGTGCCTCGGACACGAACCGGACGTCGGTCTCGATGATCTTGCCGTTGCGCTCGATGTAGATCGGGTCCTGGGCGTTGACCATGATCTCGGTGATCGTCGGGTCGTTGAGGAAGAGCTGGACGGGGCCGTACCCCAACAGGTCGTCCCGCACCTGGACCGCGAGTTGCTTGCGCTCGTCCTGGGTGAGCGGCGCGCTCTCCTCGTCGATGATCCTGCTCAGCTCGTCGGCGACGAAGATGCGGAGCTCGTCGTCCGTGATGCTCGAGTCGTTGATCCGCGAGCCCAGCTTGGCGAACAGCGCAGCCTGGGCACGGTTCTTGATGTGCGAGAGCGGGTCCGACGTACCGTGCCCCGTCCTCTCGGCACCGCGAGTCGTCAAGTCACGGTCGCCATCGAGCCCACCCGCCTTCTTGAGACGCTCGTTCAGCTTCATCCTGACCTCCTACGCCTGCCGAAGCCGCCCTGCACGGACGAGTCATCCGGCCCAGTCGAGAATCGATCCACCACATCGAGAAATGCTCGGGCCACCGGTGTCTTGGCGGCGCCCTCCACCAGAGGCACGCCTTCGTTCATGGAGCGCGGCACGAGACGTGAGCTCGGGAGCCTGGCGTCGATGCGCAGGCTGAGCGTCGCCTCGACGTCGCTCAACGTCAGCCCGACCTTGCTGTCGGCCCTGTTGATCACGAAGTGGCGCCGCCCCCTCAGCTGCAGGATGTCGAGGGCATCGATCACCTTCCTCATCCCGCGCACGGCAGACACGGACATGTCGCAGATGAGCACCAGGTCGTCGGCCATCTCGAGAGCAGCCAGCGTCACCTCGTTGAGGCCTGCGGCTGTGTCGATGATCACGTACTCGAACTCCTGGGAGAGGAGTTGCAGGGCCCTCGTGACGGTCGACTCTTGGATCAGGTCTCCTTCGGCGGGCGAGTCTGGAGCGCAGAGCACGTACAGGTCTCCGCCGGGTCGAGGTGTGAGGAACACCTTGAGGGTCGTCAGGTCGAGCCGTCCCGACGAGGCGGCGTCGCTGATGGTGTGCTCGGGCGTCAGCAGCAGCGCGTTGGTGACGTCGCCGAACAGCAAGTCGAGGTCGACGATGGCGACCCTGCCCGGATGACGCTCGGCGAGGCCCACTGCGAGGTTGACGGCCAGAGCCGTCTTGCCGCTGCCACCCTTCGGGGCGATGACGCTGATGATGCGTCCGGTCTTCGTCGTCGGGATGATGTCCTCGACGAGATTCGTCTTCGTCCTCGTTGCCTTGCCGGCTGCCCTGTCGAACACGGTCCGCAACTCGGACTCCGGGGCGTCCGGGGCGACGATGTCTCGCACCCCGGCACGTAGCGCCCTTTGCCAGATGTCCGGGGTCGGCTCGGCGACGACAATGACGCTGATCTCCGGCCTGTCCCTGTCGATGAGGGCCGCCAGATCCAATGCCCGATCGGTGTCGATGCCCGGCCCGAGGGCCACGACCTCGGGAGTACCCCTGGTCAGGTCGTTGACGAGGCGCTCGAGATCCCCGGTGGTGTCGCCGACCCGCGTGACCTCACCATTGACGGCGCCGCCGAGGAGGCGACGGACGCGCTGCTCGAAGCCGGAGCTGTCGCTGGCGAGAACGAAACGGCTCATCGGTAGATCGTGCCCCTTGTTTGCACTCGGGTGCCGGCCTCGCTCGCGGTCGGGCTCTCCCGTGCAAGCCACACGAATCCGAACTCGGACGTGAAGACGATCTTCTCGGCGTCGGGCGCCTGGACCGCGAGCGTCACCAACAGGTTACCGGTTGGCGCCTGCTCGGCTGACAGGTTCTGGCCGGTGGCCGTCGCGACCGTGGCCGGCTGCGCTTCGGCGGTCTGCACCCTGGCCACGAGGGCCTTGTGGATGACGATGTGGCTCGTGTTCGGCGTGTTCAGCACCACGGGCGGGACGCTCGGGTCCGTCGGCTGGATGAACTCGTTGAGGTCGTCTTCGCCGGGCTCGACGGCGTCGAGCGTGAAAGGGTTGAACGAGGCGATGAAGGCGACCAGGTCGCCGGCCCGGAGAGTGCCGCCGACGGCTCGCTCGACGGGGAGTGCGACCGTCACCTCGAGGAGCCCTTCCGGGACCTCCACTTGAGAGGTTCCTGCCGCGCTGAACTGGTCGACTGGGACGAAGCGTGCGCTCGTCACCTGCTCACCGACCACGAGATCGGATGCGGCAACCAGGTCACCGAGATCTGCGAGGTCGTCGACCGCCCCGGGGACCTGGGCGAACGCCGGATACTCGGCAAGGCTCACGTTCGATGCGATCGCCGATGCGGGGGTTCCGGCGACGATGGGCTGGTCGACGCGCAAGACCCTGACGACTTCGAGGTCCTCGCGGGCCCGATCGTCGGCACCCTGGACGTAGTTCACGATCAGGAACGTGCCTACCGCGGCGAGCAGCAGCGACACGATCACCCCTACCACACGTCTGTTCATCGAGCGAGCGCCCCCTTGGTCTCTGTCATCCAGTGAAGCCGAAGACGACCACGCCCTGGTTTGGCCCACCCGGCACGCCTTCGACCACTGCTCTGAATAGGTATCCGCCGACGCAGCGCACGCTGCCGTTGCCGCACGGCGAGTTCTCCTTGTACTGACCGCCGAAGTTGTAGCCGGTCACGAAGAAGCCCACGTAACCCTCGATGTGGTAGCGAGCATTGCTACCTCCGAGTCCGTTGACATCGTCGAACCACGGCACGAGGAGGAACTTCTGGTAGAAGTTGTCGCGGAACCAGCTGGCGGAGCACACGGTGTTGTTGCCGGGCACCCCCGGCGGCGAGGCGCCGGGGTCGCCATCCGCCCATCCGTCCCCGTCGGTCATGATGGCGCAATCGGGGGCCGATCCCGGGTCCGGGTCGAGCCAGCCGAACCCGCCGGGCAGCCTGCCGTCGCCGTCGGCGTCCTGTCCCGCCTGGGCATTGCAGTCGTCGGCGTTGTTGGTACCCGAATGGAACTGGTACATCACCGGTCCGTAGCTCGGAGGGGGTGATGGGAAGAACCCGGGCCACAGGTCGAGGTTGTTGACGTCGCCGTTCATCGGCGGCCGATTGAGCTCGCACGCCGAAATCACGAGCGGCAGTGTGTCGAGCCCTTCCGGACCGCCCCACGCCGCCGATGCCTCGGCAGTCACGGTTGCGCCGTTGAACCCGATGAACTGGGCGAAGATCGGCTGCAGGACCGTTCCGCCGCCGCTCGTCTCGGTCGACGTGATCACTCGGATCGTGCCGGCGAAGGCGTTGAGCTCCAGCTCATCGATGTCGGCAGCCCCATCGTCGGCGTTCAGGTCGGCATATGCTGCCGCCGTCGCATTGGCCGCTCCGAAGTTGCACGGCAGGCCGCGGGCGCAGTCCTCGGCGATGGCGATGACGGCGGCGTCGGCGCCGTTCTGGAGCGAGCGACGCTCCTCGTAGAGGGCCCCGGTGTCGATGGCGAAAGCGGCGAATCCGAGAAGCATCACCATGCTGAGGGCGACGAACAGGAGCGTGGCGCCGCGCTCGTCCCGCACGATCTGCGAGCTCACCCTCCGCATCGCATCGACCCTTGGCTCGACATGCTGATCGTCTTCGTTCCGAACACCGGGATGTCGAACGTGAACGGATAGGTCAGCGTCACGCTCGTGGGATCTCCCGGAACACATGCCGTCGAGGAGAAGCCGAGTGACGCCGC
Source organism: Acidimicrobiia bacterium (assembly GCA_036396535.1). Taxonomy (NCBI): domain Bacteria; kingdom Bacillati; phylum Actinomycetota; class Acidimicrobiia; species Acidimicrobiia bacterium. The sequence continues at coordinate 111,420 of DASWKR010000030.1, forward strand.
GTCGAGCCCGGTTGCGGCTTCCTCGGCGCGTGTCTCGGCCTGGCCGGCGTCGCCGGTGATGGCGAGGACCCGGACGCTCTCGCGGGCCGCGTGGGTGACGGTGACCTTGGTGTTGTAGGCGCGGCCGAAGGCGATGATCCCGAACACGAGCATGAGAAGCAGCGGGAAGGCGATGGCCGCCTCGACGAGCGCCGCGCCGCGCTCGCTGCGGCACAATCGTCCCGGCCATCCGCGCGATCGTGCGCCTCGCCGGCGCGTCCCAATGTCTTCCACGTTGTGCCTACTCTCCCCGCCGCCAAGCCCCTGCTGCAAGAAATCGATCCGAATGGTGACTGGATCAACCCGGCCCGTCATCATCATAATTGATGATTCCCGAACTGCCGATGGGCGCGGCGACCCATCCTGCCTTACGTGCCATGGCGATCGCCTCGACCTGACTCTTGACGCCGAGCTTTGTGAGTATGGCCCGGATATGGGTCCTGACCGTTGCTACGGAGACTACCCATGCCTCGGCGATCTCGGCTGCGGACCCTCCTTCGCAGATGGCGGCGAGCACTTCCGACTCGCGTTTCGTGAGCCGTTGGAACGGAGACAGCCGGGCGGTCTCCGCCGACCTCGATTGGCGCAGCATCGCCAGCAGCTCGAAACGCTCCGGCTCGCTGACGAGTGACCTGACCTTGTCGAGCGAACGGAGGGCGCCGACCAGCTGCGGCACCGGGATGTCCTTGGACAGGAAGCCGACCGCGCCGGCCTCGATGCACTCTGCAACCGTGCGGTCGTCCTCGTGTGCGGAGAGCATGACGACCCGGGCGCCCACCTCGACACCGGTCGTGATCAGGGGAAGGGCGCTGCCGAGCGTGCCGAGGTCGAAATCGAGCAGGCAGATCTCGGGTCGCACGTCGTACATCGCGGCTCGCACCGACTCGAGCGAGTTCCCGAAGACGGCGACCGCATCGAACCCGGCGGCCCGCAACCCGTCCACGAGCAGGCCGGCGACGAGGCCGTGGTCCTCAACGACCAGAACACTGGGCCCGCCTGCGCCTTCCATGTCGCGGCACACGGTACCGGCAGGCCACCCGACCGAGCGTGCACCGGGGCCGGACCGAGGTTCGCCCGCGGTATCGTGCGCCGCCGAGACCCGACCCAGAACCGCGAAGCCGGAGGCCGTGATGGCACAGATCTACTACGAGAGCGACACCGATCCGACGAGGCTGAACGGCCGCACCGTCGCCGTCATCGGGTTCGGCAGCCAGGGCCACGCCCACTCGCTGAACCTGTGGGACTCCGGCGTGTCGGTGGTCGTCGGGCTGCGCGCCGGCTCGGCAAACGAGCGGAGGGCCGAAGAGGCGGGCTTGCGGGTGATGTCGCCTGCGGAGGCGGCACGTCAGGCGGACATCGTCATGATGCTCGTGCCCGACCAGCACATGGCGGCGATCTACGAGGAGTCGATCGCTCCCAATCTCGAGGCGGGCGACGCCTTGTTGTTCGCGCACGGCTTCAACATCCATTTCGGGGCGATCACTCCTCCGGACGACGTCGACGTCGCCATGGTCGCCCCGAAGGGTCCCGGGCACCTCGTCCGGCGCACGTACGAGGAAGGGTCGGGCGTCCCGTGCCTCCTGGCCGTGCACCAGGACGCCACCGGGTCGGCACACGCCCTCGGTCTGGCCTACGCCTGGGGCATCGGTGGAGCGCGGGCGGGCGTGTTGGCGACGACGTTCCAGGAGGAGACCGAGACCGACTTGTTCGGCGAGCAGGTGATCCTGTGCGGTGGGACCGCCGAGTTGATCAAGGCAGCCTTCACCACCATGGTCGAGGCGGGCTACCAGCCCGAGTCGGCGTACTTCGAGACTCTCCACGAGCTGAAGCTGATCGTCGACCTCATGTACGAGGGGGGGCTGTCGTGGATGCGTTACTCGGTGTCGGACACGGCCGAGTACGGTGACTACACCCGGGGCCCGCGCATCGTCACGGCCGAGACGCGAGCGGCGATGCAGGAGATACTCGCCGAGATCCAGAACGGCCGGTTCGCCGAGGAGTGGCTCGCCGAGAGCCGCGCCGGTGCGCCCAACCTGCTGGCGATGCGCAAGGCAGAGCAGGATCAGCCCATCGAGACGGTCGGCAAGGACCTGCGCAACATGATGCCGTTCCTCACCCCGAGGTTCCCCGGCCGGGAGTGATCGCCCAGTCGGGCTCTCGAACTCTGGGAGCCGCCGATCGGATCATCTCCACCTGCAGACGCCGCCGGAGCCACCAACGAGCCGAGGGGCTCTCGACCTGTTGGTCGGGGGCCCCTCGTTCCAGCCGGGCTGTTCGGGTGCTCAGCTCGTTGGCGGAGTCTCGTCGAAGTTGTAGAAGGTGCAGGTGACGTCCTCGCCGGCCGCCGTCACGATGCCGTCGACGCTGTCGACGCCGTCGGAGGCACCGTTGTCAGTGGCTCCGGTGCACCCGGCGCCGAGGAGCGTCCACGGATTTGCCAGCGTCTCGACGAGGTCGATGGTGGCGTCGCCCGGCGTGATCGTGAAGGCGACCGTCCCGTCGGCCGCCGTGTCGCCGCTTGCCGGGTCGGAGGCGCCGCCCGTCACGTTCGGGGTGAAGGTCCAGCCCTCGCCCGGCGACTGATCGCCGGTCGTGCCGAGATCACCGTCGCCGTCGATCACCTTGTTGACGGTGATCGTGCTCGAGCAAAGCTCGCCGGCCAACTCGGCCAGGGTCTCGGCAAGGGTGTCGAAATCGGTGGTGTAGACATCGCTCGGGCTGCTGGCGATCGCCTCGAGCTTGTCGACTCGCAGACCGTCACCGATGCCGATGGCGATCAGGCGGATGCCGGCGGCCTTGGCCTTGTCGGCCTGCCTGATTGCCTTCCGGAGCGCCTTGCGGCGGTTGAACTCCTCGGTGCTGCTCACCTTGTTCGGCCGTCCGTCCGACGCGAACACCATGACGTCTGGAACGTCACCGTTGGGGAAGAGCCGCCGCGCCTTCCTGATGCCGTCCTGCCAGTTCGTCAGACCGCCTCTCGTTATGGCGTCGAGGGCGTCGCTGAGGGCAGTCGTGTCGCTCGTGAAGTCCTGCATCACTCGGCCGTCACGGTCGAAGTCGACGACGGCGAGCTCCGACGGCGTCGCCGGCAAGAAGGCGTCGATCATCGTGGTGAAGGCGTCCTTCATCGTCGCCAGCTCCGTCTGGTCGATGCTGCCTGAGCTGTCGAGCACCATTGCCAGGTCGGTCCCGCACGACCCGTCGTCCTGAGCGTTCGCGTCTGTGATCCGCAAGCCGCCATCGGCCACGATGAATATCGAGACCGCCACTGCCAAGGCCATGAGAATCAGCGCGGCGCTGCGGCCGCGCGTCGAATCTGGGCGCGCTCTGGAGTTCATGTGTTGCCTTCCTAGTCCTGCCCAGCGAAGCCCTTCGCCGAGTCACCCGCACCCAAGCGGTGCTGACACTACCCAGTGTGGCGACCTATGTGCCAGGCGTGTTCCCGAAGTTTTTCCCGAATCGCTGCGGAGACTTTGTCGCTCGCAGCATCGGCGCGCCCCGAACGGGACCCCCTCGCAGCCGCGCACTCGCAGGGTTACCGTGCAGCGCGATGGCACGGCTGCGAACCGCTCACGAGCTGATCGACCCCGACGCACCGACATCGCCGATCGTCACGAGCGAGATTCGCCGCCCGACTGGAGTCCCGTCGGCCCGCCGGAGCCGCCGAGGGAGGCAGCCAACCAGGCGGCGGCGCGGCACTGAGACTTCCCTGCGCACGCGGCGCTCAACGGTGCCGCGACGGTCGAGACACGACCGATGAGCGCCGCCCCAATCGTTGCCGACGCCTTCTCGGCCGGCCTGGACATCCTCGTCGCGTTCGTGGTGGCAGTCGTGGCCACCAGCCTCTCCCTGCGACTCCTCGCCATCCGCCGGGGATGGGTCTCGGCGATGCTGTCGGGCCTCATCGGTTGGGGAGTGGCCTGGTCCCTTGCTCTGTCTCTGTCCGGCTGGGATTGGGGCTCCGAGGATCTGCTGCTGCACACGATCGCCATCGGCATTCCCGCCACCATGGCGGCCGCCGTCGGCCTCGATCTCGTCGCTCGACCCGGTTCGCTCGCCGTCGGTGAGCGGGCCGCGCTCTTCGTCGTGCCCCGGCCGCTGCGGACTCTGCGCCGGAGGATCGAGGTCCTCAGGCGATACCGTGAGCTCCTCGGGCTTGCCCGCAAGGAGGGATTCGGCCCGTCTCTGTCCGGCGCCGACCGGGGACTGCCCGTCGATGCGATCGGCATCCGACTGAGGCGCGTGCTCGAAGAGGCGGGCGGGGTCTACATCAAGCTGGGACAGATCGCCGCGACCCGCGTCGACCTGATCCCGCCCGAGATCTGCGCCGAGCTGGCCGAGCTGCAGAATCGTGTCACTCCCGTCGCCGCCGAGCTGATCAAGCCGGTCCTCGAGGCAGAGCTCGGGACCGGAGTCGACGCCGTCTTCGCCGAGTTCGACTGGGAGCCGCTGGCGGCGGCGTCGATCGGCCAGACCTACCGGGCCCGCCTCCACTCCGGCGAGCACGTCGTCGTCAAGGTGCAGCGACCGGGCGTGGAAGACGTCATGGAGCGCGATCTGGCCGCCCTCGCCCTGCTGGCGGACATGGCCCAGCGTCGCACGCTCCTCGGCCAGGGGATTCGGTCGGGCGAGGTGCTCGAGCAGTTCGCCAAGAGCCTGCGCGCCGAAGTCGACTTTCTCGGCGAGGTGGACGCCATGATCGACATGGCCATCATGCTCGGTGAGAGCTCGCCTGTGCGGATCCCGAAGGTGTACGAGGGCCTGTGCACCCGCCGCGTGCTCGTTCAGGAGCGCTTCGAAGGCATCACACTCGCCGACACGGCGGAGCTCGACGCATCGACCATCGACCGCGATGCGCTCGCCCACCAGTTGCTTGCGACGACGATGGATCAGATCCTGCGCATCGGCTTCTTCCACGCCGACCCACATCCCGGGAACATCTTCGTGCTCGCCGACGGCTCTCTCGGCCTCATCGACTTCGGCGCCGTCGGCCGGCTCGATCCTATCCAGCGAGAGGCTGTTCGCGACATGTTGATGGCGATCGCCCAGAGCGACGTTCGCCTCCTGCGTGAGAGCCTCGAGCAGGTCGCCGACGTCCACGACGCCCTCTCGCCTGACCAGCTCGAGCGAGCTCTGGCTCGCCTCCTCGCCGAGACGATCCGACCGACCGGCTCGCTCGAGCCGACCGTGCTCCAAGAGCTCGTGAGGACCGTCTCGCAGTTCGGTCTGCGCCTCCCCGGCGAGCTCATCCTCATGTCGAGGGCGCTCGTGACGCTCGACGGCACGCTCCGGGTCGTCGCGCCGGGCTTCTCCCTCGGAGCGGCGGCGGCGGAGATGATGACGACCCCAACGGCGCGCCAGTACCTCGATCCGCAGGGAATGCTCCGCGAGTGGGTGCTGTCGGCGCTGCCCCATATCGGTCATCTGCCGGCCCGCGTCGACCGCGTCCTCAGCCTCGCCGGCCGGGGGGACCTTCGGGTCCGAAGCGTCATGGACGAGGACGGAGGCCGCCTGCTCCGAACCCTGGCCAATCGCGGGCTGCTCTCGCTGATCGGCTCGGTGTTCCTGGTGGCCGCTTCTCTGCTGCTCATCTCCGACGACCCAGGTCCGATCGTCGCTTCAGGTGTCGGGTTGTTCGACGTCTTCGGGTACGGCGGCCTCCTCGCCGGCAGCGTCCTTCTCCTCAGAGTGGTAGCGGCGGTGGTCCGCGACGGGACCACCTAGTAGTCCGGTATGGCTGTCCGGTCAATCGAGGGCGCCAGCCACACGGAGCAAGAGGTGGGCCTGACAGGACAGCTCTCGAACACCTTCGCGATCCGTGAGGCAGTTCCGATGGAACTGCAGACGGACTCGCCCCCGGCGAGTCTGTGTGGGCGTTGACGGACTCGAACCGCCGACCTCTTCCTTGTAAGGGAAGCGCTCTAGCCAGCTGAGCTAAACGCCCCTGGGAACGGGACATGGTACCCGGCAGCCCGTCCGTCCGTGTTCTGATCGGCCCGGCTCGGCGCGACCTGAGCGACTCCTCCGGGCGGCCCGCTGGCATACTGGCCGACCCATGCCGCCTCCCGTCGCCCGCGCCCTCGTCTTCTTCACCAGTGCTGCGGTCCTCGTTCTGGAGATCATGGCAGGACGACTCATGGCGCCGTTCCTCGGGGTGACCTTGGAGACGTTCACGGGGATCATCGGCACGGTCCTGGCAGGCATCGCCCTCGGGAGCTGGGTCGGCGGACGGGCCGCCGACCGTTACGACCCGCGGGGGCTCCTCGGACCGGTTCTCGTCGTCGGGGGGCTCGGGGCGGTGGCGGCGCCGCCGATCGTCGACGCCCTCGGGCCGGCGATGCGAGCCGGTGGGCCGATCGAGATCGTCCTGCTGACCGTGCTCGGCTTCTTCCTCCCCGCCGCGGTGCTGTCGACGGTGACGCCGATCGTCGTGAAGATCAGGTTGCACGACCTCGCCGAGACGGGCTCGGTCGTCGGGTCGTACTCGGCGACCGCCACGGCCGGCGCCATCTTCGGGACGTTCGTCACCGGGTTCCTGCTCGTGGCGACGCTGCCGAGCCGTCCCATCCTGTGGGTCGTGGGTGGCCTGCTCGTCGGAGGAGGGGTGGCGGTGACGGCCCGCCCCTCCAGGTCATCCGGACTTGTGAGGCTGCTCGTCGTCGCCGTGCCGTCGGTCGGGCTCCTCCAACTCGTTCCTTCGCCGTGTGACACGGAAACGGCCTACTACTGCGCCCGGATCACCACCGAGCCGGACCGAGCGACGGCCCGTGTGCTCTGGCTCGACACATTGAGGCACAGCTACGTCGATCTCGCCGATCCCACATACCTCGGGTTCCGGTACGCCCGCCTCTTCGGCGACGTGTTCACGACCCGGCTGCCCCAGGGGGCCGTCGACGGCCTCTACGTTGGAGGTGGCGGGTTCACCCTCCCCCGCTACCTCGACGCCCTCCATCCAGGGGGGCGCCACCTGGCGCTCGAGCTCGACCCGTCGCTCGTCGACCTCGCGCAGAACGAGCTCGGTCTCTCCCTCGACGGACCGATCGAAGTCGCCATCGGCGACGCCCGGCTCACCCTCGAGGACGCACCCGACGATGGCTTCGACGTCGTGATCGGCGACGCCTTTGGCGGCCCCTCCGTGCCGTGGCACCTGACGACCAGAGAGTTCGTCTCGGCCATCCGGACGAAGTTGCGCGACGGCGGCATCTACATCCTCAACATGATCGACTACCCACCGCTCGGTTTCGCCACGGCCGAGGCAGCCACCATCGCCTCCGTCTTCGACCATCTGCTGGTGCTCGCCCCACGCGAATATCTCGACGGAGAGGACGGGGGCAACTTCGTCATCGCCGGCTCGGATGCGCCGTTCGACGCCACGGCCATCTCCGCGCTGAGCCGCGACCGCCAGGAGCCGGCCATCGCATTGACCGGCCCCGACGCGGTGGCCTGGATCGGCGGAGCCGACGTGCTCACCGACGACTTCGCTCCCGTCGACCAGCTCATCACCACGCCGTAGCGTTCGAGCACTCCTGGGCAGTCCCTCCGTCGAGCGGGAGGAGCGTCGTCAGGCTCTGGCTTCTTCGATGGCGGTCCAGACAGCCTTGCCGAGGGTGAAGGGCATGCCGGCGCCCACGACCGCGGCGCCCACGGCCCTCACGCCGTCGAACAACTCGAGGACTGCGATGAGCACGGAGCCGCCCGCGATCTCGCGTACCTCGGCGGCGAGGAGCGTCGGCGGCGAGACCTCACCGATGATGCTGGCGACCGACGACACGATGGCGCCGTTGAGCGCCGACTGGCTCCCGTCGACGTGTACCTCGGCCGTTCGACCGACGCTGTCGATGGCGCGTACCGTGACACCAGTCGCCGTCTCTTCGATGGCGATCCGCTCGAGGCGGAGAGGACCGGAGGTCTCCCTGAGCGGAGTGAGGCTCTGCAGATGTGCCGGGGGCGGCGTGTCGTGAGCGTCGGGGATGAGCGTTCCGAGACCTCGGCCGAGGCCCGCCTTCTTGCCGTTGCCGGGGAGGGGGGGTGCGTCGGCAGGATCAGGTGTCTCCAGCCCGGCGTCGACGAGGAGGCGGCGAACCTCGACCGACACGTCGTCTGCGCCGCTCGTGCCGTCGAGCCAGACTCTGATGCGGGGTGCCCGTCCGTCGCGGGCGGTCACGAGCGCCCCTGCCACGCCCGGAACGGCCTGCAGTGCGTCCCGAAGCGCGGCGGCGCCTACGGCGGTGGACTCGAAGTCGCTCACAGGATGTTGAAGCTACCCCAGGCATCGAGGATCCGCACGTCGGGAAAACCGTCCTTCCGTGTGCTCGTCACGACTCGATCAGGCGGGAGCGCACCATGATGCAGGCGTTCGCCAGATAGTCGAAACCCTCTGTCTGCAGATATGTGAGCACGGCAGGATTCTCCGCCCCCGGCTGGACCCACGCCTTCGTGTAACCGAGTGATCGAGCTTGTCGGAGGACGTCGAGCGTGACGGGCGGCGGGACCACGTAGTCGACGATCGTCGGGGCGGTCGGCAGATCTGCCAGGGTCGGGTAGGCGATGTCGCCGTCGACGGTGGCCCGATTCGGGTTGACCGCCAGCACCCGGAAGCCCTTTCGCTTCAGATCGCGGTAGATGGTGTGCCCGTACTTCGACGGATCGTCCGTTGCGCCGACCACCGCCACCACGGCGTCAGGCTCATGCAGCAGCTTTGCGATGTCTTCCATGGCGGCCTCAACGTCGCGAGACGACAGAATCATCGGAGCCTAGGAGATCTAGGAGGGGTCGATCGGGGATGCTTCCTCATGCGACCGCTGCCGCCGCCCGATCATCTGTCCTGACGATGCCCATCCGTAGGATCGCAAAGACATGACCGAGCCGATCGACCCCGACCTCGTGCAAGAAGGCACAGCCGTGAGCCGCTTCGCATGGCAGTCTCTCGGCCTCGTCGTCGGCCGAGCCGCGGCCCTCGCCACCCTGTTCGTGATCGTGCGCCACCTCGGCACCGAGCGGTACGGCGTGTTCGTCGTGCTGCTCGCGATGCTGGAGGCGGCGATCCTCCCATGGAAGCCGACGGCACAGCAGGGCGCCTCGACCGCCCTGGCGCGCGGCGGGAGCCGCCGCAGCTGGATGGCGACGATGACCACCTGGTGGTTCGTCGGCTCGGCGATCCTCGTCCCCATCGCCTGGTGGTTCGAGAGCTGGCAGGCCGCCGTCGCGCTCCTGTTCGCCTCGGCGGCCAATGCCCTCATGACGGAGCCGACCCCCCGTCACATCCTGGCCGGCAGGCAACGCATCATCGCCTTGGCGGTCCTCGTCAGCCAGGTCGTCCGGCTCATCATCATGGTCGGCATGGTCACCGCAGGTGTGCTCACCCCGACGTGGGCGATCACCATCCATGGCCTCGGGTACATCGCGGGCGCCTTCGTGCTGCGCCTCGACTACCGGGGAGGCGGAGAGCCCGTCGGGCTGCTCGCCAAAGAGGTCGGCGTCGAGGCTCTCAGATGGATCGAGGCTCACGGGCCGATCGTCGTCGTCGCGGCGCTCCTCGGCCTCGACACGGCGGGAGGCTTCGACCTGCTCCTCAAGTCGGCGTCCGCCGCGGCGCTCGTGATCTCCGGCATCGGGATGATCATGCTGCCCGAGATGGTCCGGGCACGAGAGCCGATCGCACAGATCATCACCCGCGGCATCCGGTTGCCGACGGTGATCTCGATGGCGATCGGCGGCTTGTTCGCGGCGGCGGCCTTGCCGGTGCTCGAGCTGCTGTCCGGTGCCGATCTCGATCTCGGACCGGCACCTGCTCTGCTGGCGGTCATCATCGTTCTGGCGCCGTGGATGGGCGTGTCGGGCGCCGCCCTCGTGCCGCTCGGGGCGACGGGATGGCTGCTCCCCAGCCAAGCCGCCCTCGCCTCTGCGACGCTCATCGCCGCCTTCACGGCGTCGAGCGGCGTCTTCTGGGCGGCTGCGGCGATCGCACTCGCCAATGTCGCCGGAGCCTCCATCCGCTGGCTCGGGCTGCGGTCGCGCCACGCCGCTCCATCGCTCTCCGACCTCGTGAGAAGCCCGTCCGTCGAGAGGGCAGGTGGGTGACGAGATGGGCAGGCGGGCTCAGATCGCCGTGAAACATGGCCTCGACCGGGTCGCCGCCGCTGTCCTGCTCGTCGTGCTCTCGCCGCTTCTCGGGATCGTCGCCGCCGCGGTCAAGCTCGGAGACGGCGGGCCGGTGCTCTTCCGCCACTCCCGGCCGGGCCGAGGCGCAGCTCCCTTCGAAGTCTGGAAGTTCAGGACGATGGTGGTCGACGCCGACCGCCTCCTCGACGATTCAGGCCGGGCGACCGAGAACCGGGTGACCCCGGTCGGACGCATCCTCAGGGCGACGAGCCTCGACGAGTTGCCCCAACTGGTGAACATCGTGCGCGGCGAGATGTCGTTCGTCGGCCCCCGACCGGCAATCCAGGAGCACCTCACCCGGTACACAGACGAGCAGATGCGGCGCTTCAGGATGCGGCCCGGCATCACGGGGCTCGCCCAGATCTCGGGTCGCAACACGCTGCCGTGGTCGGAGCGGATCCGGCTCGACAACCAGTACATCGACAACTACTCGCTCGCCATGGACGCCAGGATCCTCCTGGCGACCTTGCGGGTCGTGACCACACGCGAAGGGATCGCTCCCGATCGCAACCCCGGCGAGGTGGACGATCTCGGCCCACCCCGCCCGGCATCAGATCAGCCGTAGAACATGCGAAGCGCCGCCTCGAGGTCGGCGAGGTGGCGGTGGTCGCGCAGCGCAGGGACGGCAGGCTCGAACCGTTTCGGCGGAGAACCGACGGCGGTGACCTCCGCCCCATTCGCTGTGAGGAGGTCGGCGACCGAAGCGACGACGGCACCGGGCTCGGCACACATCGTCTCGTAGTCGACGCGGAGGAGATTGCCGGCGCCGATCTCGGAAGCACCCTTCTCGATGGCCTGGTCGACGTGGAACACCTGGGCGGCCACCTGGACCCACCACGGCTCGGAAGCAAGGTCGGCGGCTGCCGCCGGCTTCATCGATACCCAAGCGTCGAGCGAGCCACCGTAGACCTGGCGCATCATCGCGATCGAGATAGCAGTGTCGCGCGGGTCCCGCCTGGTCCACAGGTAGCAACTCAGCGGCAAGGTCGCCGACATCTCGCGCATGTGCCACGCCACGAGAAACGCCTTGAAGACGATCGGCTCGCCTGCGGCCTCGAGCATGTTCGTGAGGACGAGCCTGACGCGAGCCCAGTCGACGACCCTGGCCGGATCCTCCTCCATCGCCTCGTAGCCGAGCAGCTCTCGCCAGAAGGCGCCGAACTCGTGAGGCTCGGCGATGCCGTCCGTCGCCCCAAAACGTGACTCGTAGGTGGATTCGACGCGCCTCCCGAGCAGCCGGCGTGAAAGCTCGAGGCCGATCGTCGGCGCCCGCCAGAAGACGGCCGCCAGCCGGTCGATCCGGGTGACGGTGAGATGAGAGGTGACGAGCTGGGTCGCCAACGTCGTGCCGGTCCTCGGCACCCCGATCACATGGAGCGGGGGGATCCTGTCGGGCAGATCCGGGGTATACGACTCCTCGACGGCGGGGCCGAGGATGTCATTGAGGCGGCGGACCATCGACTCGAAGCCAGGCTGCCAAGCCTCGTGGGGGTTGGTCATCGCAGGCCTGCCGCAGCGCTGCGGTAGAGCGGGAAGAACCCGGACGTCGACGCGTCGGCAGGGTAGATGCCACTTCTCCGCAGCAGCTCTTCGTATCGGGCTTCGTCCGCGACGATGCGAAGCGTCCGGAAGGCTGCCCTGCGAGGCGAGAAGCTCGCCTTGAACTCGAACAATGAGTCGTGCTCGCCTCCGAGGCCACCTCCGAGGTGCAGCACCTTGCGACCCTCATCGGCGAAGAGCCGGCGAGCGAAGTCGATCGCCACCCGCGTCGGCGAGGCAGGCCCTCCAGACCGGATCGCTGCAGAGAGGTGGTACTGGACGATGTCGCCGTGCACGAAGAAGAGCGCCCCTGCGGTGATCTCGCCGTCCGATTCGACCACGACGAGTCGTGCCAGGTCACCGAGGGCGTCGCGCAATCCGCTGAGATGCTCGAGCGTGAAGAAGTACTCGGATGCCGCCTCGAGGCGGTCCATGGTGGCGACGTAGATGGCGTGGAATCGCTCCAGGGCAGCGTGCTCCTCGGCGACGCGAGCAACGTGGCCGGCGCGGCTCGTCCGCCGCAGCAGGTTGCGGGTCGTCGACGACATCAGCTCGACCTGCTCGCCCTCCGGCAGCGTCAGGTCGAGCCACACCGTCTCACCGTGCTCGACTTCGACGACCGCCGCCCCGAGCGCACGTTCCGGAGTCAAGAGCGGATGGCCGCGGATGAAGGCGGTGCACACGTTCCGCTCCCGGAGCAACTCGACGAGGCGGCCGGCGAGCAGCGCTCGCCTTCCCGGATCCGCACCCGATGTCGTCACCGGGCCGGGATACCCGTACGGCGAGACGGCGTCGACGACACCGTCGGAATCGGGGATCTCCCTGATCACGAGGGGAAGCAGCAGCATGGCATCGTCTGCTTCGACGAGCGCCGCCGACGGGACACCGCCCAGGCGAACCGCCTCGAGCGTCACGTAGCCGGGGAGGTGGTAGACGTCGTGGTCGACGATGTCGAGCGCCTCCTGCCAGCGCCGATCGGCCGGCGTGAGCAGCTCGGCACTCATCGCCGCGGTCACCTTCGGCCCATCATCCGGTGGCGTGGGCCATCACCTTGGCGACGGCCGCGGCAGCGTCGCCCATGTCGCCCTCGGTGAGGGTCGGGTGGACGAGGAACATCAGGCTCGTCTCTCCGAGCTGGCGAGCGACCGGCAATCGTCGCGGTGGGCGCAGCTCCTCGGCGAACGCCGCTTCGAGGTACACCTCGGAGCACGAGCCGACGAAGCACGGCACACCCTCTGCATTGATGGCGGCCATGATCCGGTCGCGGTCCCAACCGGATGCGAGGCGGTCGCGCCTCACGTGGGTGTAGTACTTGTAGTAGGACGGTTCCACGCCTTCGGCCGGCGCCGCCATGCGCAGCGCAGGCTGCAGCTCGACGGCGGCGTCGAGAATCGCCGCGTTGCGCCTGCGAGTCGCCACCATCGTCGCCAGCCGGCGCAGCTGGATGCGGCCGATCGCCGCCTGGCTCTCCGTGAGCCTCCCGTTCGTGCCGAACCCGGTGTGCAGCCAGCGGAAGCCCGGGGGGTGCTCGGCGTAGACCAGATCGTGGTTCTTGCCGTGGTCCTTCAACGACCACATGGCGTCCCACAGGTCAGGGCGGCTGGTCACGACCATGCCCCCCTCGCCGGCCGTAGTGATGATCTTGTCCTGACACATCGAGAAGCAGCCGACGCTGCCGAACGTCCCGACGAGACGGCCGGCGACCTTGGCACCGTGCGCTTGGGCACAGTCCTCGATGATCTCGAGCCCCCGTTCCTCGGCAAGGGCTGCGATCGCCGGCATGTCGGCCGGCCACCCGCCGAGGTGGACGACGACGATCGCCCGTGTCTCAGGTGTCAGGGCTGCCGCGATCGTCTCGGCGGTGAGATTGCCGCCGATCGGCTCGACGTCGGCGAACACCGGTCGAGCCCCGGAACGCGCCACGGAGGAGATCGTTGCCACGAACGTCCTCGGTGGGACGATGACATCGTCGCCCGGCCCCAGCCGGAGCGCTTCGATGGCGACCTCGAGGGCGACGGTTCCATTGGAGAGCGCGATCGCGTACGGGAGATGGTGATATGCGGCGAACTCCTCCTCGAAGGCACGCCCTTCGCCACCCGTCCAGTAGTTGACCCGCCCGGAAGCGAGGACTTCCCCCGCCGCGGCGATCTCCTCCTCGTCGTAGCTCGGCCACGGCGGCATCGCCGAAGTCCGCACCGGGGTTCCTCCGACGACGGCCAACTCGTCGAGGGCAGCGCGCCGCGTCACGACATCATCCCCGGCGTATGAGCATCGATACCCGAGGCGACGATTCGCCGAAGTGCCTCGACGACATCGTCGCCGGAGCGCGCCGTGCCCAAAGCCGACAGCTCGGACGGATCGAGCGGCGGGACCCGGTATCGCCACAGCAGCTCGTGTGGCTGGTCGAGCTTCTCGTCGTCCGCCGAGAACAGGATCTCATGGAGCTTCTCGCCGTTGCGCAGCCCGGTGTACTCGATGCTCGGCGGGATCCCGGGTGAGACCTCGGCGGCGAGCAGGTTCGCCAGCTCCACGATCCTGACCGGCTCGCCCATGTCGAGAACCATCACGTCTCCGGCCGAACCGATCGCCCCTGCCTGCACGACGAGCTGCACCGCTTCGGGGATCGTCATGAAGTAGCGGGTCACGTCCGGGTGGGTGACCGTGATCGGCTCACCATTGGCGATCTGCTCTCGGAACGTCGGGATGACCGACCCAGCGCTCCCGAGCACGTTGCCGAACCGGACCGACATGTAGATCCCGGCACCGCCGTCTCCGTAGTGGGCGGTGAGGCGCTCGGCGACGCGCTTCGTCAGCCCGAGGACGCTCGTCGGGTCTGCCGCCTTGTCGGTCGAGATGTTGACGAACCTGGTGACGCCGGCGGCCCTCGCCGCCTCGAGGATGTTGCGCGTCCCTGTGACGTTCGTCTTCACGGCTTCGAACGGGTGGCGCTCGAGGAACGTCACGTGCTTGTGGGCTGCTGCGTGGAACACCACATCCGGCCTGACGTCCGTGAACAGCGCTTCGATCGTGTCCCGGTCGCGAATGTCGGCGAGCAGGAGATCGGGCGAGTCGAGGAGTGCCCGGCCCTCGAGGCTGAGCTGCAAGGCGTGGAGGCTGTTCTCGGCGTGGTCGAGCATCAGGAGCTCAGCCGGCTCGAAGCGGCGCACGGTTGCACACAGCTCGGACCCGATCGACCCTCCGGCGCCCGTGACGAGGACCCGTTTGCCGGTCAGGTACGAAGCGATCTGGTCGAGATCGAGTGCGATCTCGGCTCGGCTGAGGAAATCGCTCAACGTGACGTGTCTGATGTCCTTGACGGCGACCGGCTCCGTCAGGAACTTGCCGAGGCGAGGGAGGATGCGGACCGAGAGTCCGGCACCCCTGCCGATGTCGGCGATCTCGAGCGCGGCGGCATGGGTCGCCGACGGCATGGCGATGAGGAGCACCCCGGCGTCGTGCCTCGCCGCGGCGGCGGCGATGGCGTCGCGCCCACCCTCGACCCTGAGGCCCATCAGCCGCATCCGATGTTTCGTCCGGTCGTCGTCGAGGTACGCCATGGGGAGGAGGTCGGACTCGGGGTCTTCGCGAAGCGCTCTCACGACCTCTTCCCCGGCCTCACCGGCTCCGAACACGATCACGCGCTGCGACCGCACGTGCGGCGACCGGCGCCGCTGCTCGACGAGAAGCCTCACCAGGTACCGGAAGGCGAGTGCGCCGACGAGCTCGTAGGCGCCCGCCGCCAGGATCGTGCTGCGTGGAACGAGGAAGTCACCCGGGATGAGCCACACCGCGACGATCAGGGTGAGGACGACGACCCCCGTCGTGAACGCCACCCAGGCGACTTCGTCGAACGAGCCGAGCTTGCGGCGCCTCCCGTAGATGCCGACGGCGTATCCGGCGACCACGTGGATGACCACAGCTCCGACGACGGCGAGGCCGATCGGCGGCCAGTCGATTCCTCCGGGCAGGAACTCGAGCCTGGCGAAGGCGGCGGCCGGCATGACGACGACCCACAACAGCACATCGACGAGCGGGATCAGCGCGTAGCGATGCTCGAGGGCCCAATCACCGATCCGGGACCTTCCCGAGGCGGCGGCGTGCCCATGGCCGGCTCTCGGTTGCTGTTCTGTCATCCAACCACCATCGGCGCTTTCGGGGTGCCACCGAAGGTTAACGAGGGCGAGCGCAACCGCCTGTGATGGCGGCGAGCGGTTCAGTCTGCCGTCGGACCGTACCGCTCGTAGTAGTGCTCCGTACGCGGCTCCTCGGCATAGGCCGAGTCCTCACGGAGATCGATGACGATCTCGATGACGTCGTCGTCAACCATCCCGGTCGCAGACGAGGGGCGGGTCTCGTACTTGCTGGCGCGCTGCGCGGGGGTTTCGAAATACTTGCCCTTGGTGCGGCGCGGGGCGACGTCGATCGGATCCGACAGGTGCTTCACCGATCGGTCGATCGGCTTCTGCGGTCTGACCATCACCACTCCCCTAGTGCCCGATTGAATCGTAATCACGAGGGCGGGCCGTCACCAGCGGTTCCTTCCTCGTCTTGGGTGCGCGTCGTGCGTCTCGCCGCGGCCACGAGGAGCACTCCCCCGCTGAGGAGGAGGAACGCCGGCCACAACCATTCCTGTTCGAAGATCGAGCCGTCGGCGATGACGAGCCGCAGCCCCACCGCCAGGAACCCCATTCCGAACACGAACGAGAACGGGTCGAATTCGTGTCGTTGCATCATTCCTCCTCGACGTCTATCTGACCGATACCGACCCTGAGGTCGAGCACGACGTCTCCGTCGCCTCCGAGATCGATCGTCCTATCGAAGTCGAACCCGTTCCGGGAGAACCAGTCGAGCTCCAGAGCCCCGACTCCCACCCGCGTTACGAGGACCGGGTCGAGTCCCTCCGGGAGCAGAACGAGCAGCTTCCCGAATCCCAGCGAGGCGTGCACGACGCCTTGCGACTCGAGATCGAAGTCGCGCAGGTCGAGCCGCATCTCGCCTGCGAGCTGCTCGTATACGGGGCTCGTCTCGGCCGAGGGCACCCGGTACGTCAGGTCGCCGACGTTCCCTCGCAGCGGAACCTCGACGATGAAGGCGGCGGCCGCCACCGGCAAGAGGACGAGGCCGAGTGCGATGAGCGACCTGGCCCGCCCGAACCACGTGCCGACGAGGAGTCCTGCTCCGAGAACGATGAAGCCGGCGCCGATGAGGTCGCGCAGGTCACGGTCGAGGTCGGTGTTCGCCGCCACCGCGCTCATGATCCCGAACACGATGAGCACGATTGCGACGGTGTAGAGACCAAGCGGCGACCTCGCTCTCGGCGGGCGCGCCGGTTTGGCGCTGCCCGATGGTGGGGTCGGTCCGGCCGGCCCTCCGTCGGACCCATCGCTGCCCACCAAGGGCTCGACCGCCAGGCGACCCACGGCATCCGGCTCGTCCGGGGCCGACCCTTGCTCGGCGTTCGAGTCGACGCCTTCCTCGTCTGGGCCCGTGCCGGGACTCGGGGGACCGTGGGTCGGGGGACGCCGCAGCGGCGCTTCCCCGCGATACAAGAGGAGCCCCGCCAGTACGAGCACCCCGGCGAACAGGAGCTCGCCGCGAACCAGGCCGGTCCAGCCGACGACGATCAAGGCTGCCGTCGCGATCAGCCCGATCCCAACCCAGCGGCCAGGTTGATCGATCTCGCCGATGGTCCGGTCGAGGATCGACTGCCGCTCCCCTTCGTCGGGAAGCGTGAGCCACCCGGCGGCGTAGAGCACGATCCCGAGGCCACCTGCGAACGTCAGCAGGGTGAACGCCAGCCTGATCCAGCCGACGCCGATGTCGTACTTGACGGACAGCCCGCGTGCCACGCCGGCCACCCAGCGGTTCTCGTTCGGGCGCTCGAGCC
Organism: Acidimicrobiia bacterium; assembly: GCA_036396535.1. Taxonomy (NCBI): domain Bacteria; kingdom Bacillati; phylum Actinomycetota; class Acidimicrobiia; species Acidimicrobiia bacterium. The sequence goes on from DASWKR010000030.1 coordinate 129,046, forward strand.
GAGCCACCGGTGAGTGGCCGCTCCGCGATGTTGATTCGGTCATCATGTCCCGATCGTGCAACACGGGCGGCCATGGAACCATCGGGTGATCCCCTGAAGCCACCCTGAGAGGGGGCGGAGATCTCAGGGACAACCCTGGTTGTTGCCCTGCTGGGCCTGTGACAACATCGGAGCGATGCTTGGCGACCCACCGGCGACGATCGACCGGGCAACCCGCTGGTTCCGAGACGGACCTCGACTGCCCCTGTACCGCAGCCACGACGACAGGATGTTCGCAGGGCTCGCCGGCGGCATCGCAGCGGCCCTCGGGATCGGGTCGAGCTGGGTGCGCGCCGCCTTCGCCGTGTTGGCCGCGGCCGGCGGGGCCGGGCTGTTCGTGTACCTGCTCGGCTGGGCGGCGACGGTCGGCACGACCTCCGAGGCGGTTTCCGCGGCTGCCTCTCCTCGCAAGAAGATGGCGCTCGGCCTCATGTTCCTCGGTCTGCTGCTGCTGCTTCGCGGCGTCGGGGTCTGGTTCGACGATGCGGTCACGCTGTCCGTGGCGCTCATCGCCTTCGGGACGGCCTCGGTGTGGGCCCGCTCGGCGCCCGGCTCGAGAGCGAGGGGCGGTTTCTCGTCGGCTCCGACGCGCAGCAGGGTCGTCGTCGGGCTGTTCCTGCTCGTCGGGGGCATCGTCGGCTTCTTCGCATCGGTCGAAGCCCTCTCAGATGCCACACCGGTTGTGATCGCCGTCTCAGCAACCGCAGGCGGCACCCTGCTCCTGTTCGGCCCCTGGCTGTGGCGGATGGCCGGCGAGCTGACGGACGAAAGGCGCGAGCGAATCCGCAGTCAGGAGAGGGCCGAGATCTCCGCCCACCTTCACGACAGTGTCTTGCAGACTCTCGCCCTCATCCAGCGATCGGACGACGCCAAGAGGATGGTCACGCTGGCAAGAGCCCAGGAACGTGAGCTGCGGAGCTGGCTGTACGGGGGGCCACAATCGGGGCCGGACGGGTTCCGAGCTGCTTTGGAGGACGCCGCCGCCAGGGTCGAGGGTCTCTACGACCTGCCGGTGGAGGTCGTCGTCGTCGGCGACACCCCGCTCACCGGCGGGCTGCGGGCGGTGATCCACGCCGCAACGGAGGCGGCCAACAACGCTGCCCGCCACTCGGGCGCCCAGAGGATCTCACTCTTCGCCGAGGTACTCCCGTCCGGCATCGACGTCTTCGTCACCGACCAGGGAAGAGGCTTCGATCCGGCAGCAGTTCCCAAGGATCGCAGGGGCCTCACCGAGTCGATCGTGGCGAGGATGAAGCGCCACGGCGGATCGGCGACCGTGAGCAGCGCGGCGGGGGAAGGAGCCGAGATCCACCTCCACATGCCCCTGGAGGTACACCCATGACTCGCATCTTCATCGCAGACGACCACGAGCTGTTCCTCACCGGCGTCAAGACGGAACTCGGATCACAGTTCGACGTCGTCGGGTCGGCGAGCGACGTCGACGCCGCAATCGACGGCATCCGGACGCAGGCGCCCGACGTGGTGCTCGTGGACGTCCACATGCCGGGTGGCGGCGGGCACGCCATTGTCAGGAATGTCATGGAAAGCAACCCGGGCGTCCGGTTCCTGGCGCTCTCGGTCTCCGATGCGCCCGAGGACGTCATCGCGATGATCAGGGCGGGAGCCCGAGGCTACGTCACCAAGTCGATCGCCCCTGCCGACCTGGTCGATGCCGTTGCGCGGGTCGCGGCCGGCGACGCGGTGTTCTCGCCCCGCTTGGCGGGCTTCGTGCTCGACGCCTTCGGTTCGGCCATCCCCCGACCGCTCGATCCGGAGCTGGATCTCCTCACGCCCCGTGAACAGGAGGTGTTGCGGCAGATCGCCCGCGGGTACGCATACAAGCAAGTCGCCCGGAGGCTCTCCATATCGGTGAAGACCGTCGAGAGCCACGTCTCGTCGGTACTCCGCAAGCTGCAGCTCTCGTCACGACACGAGCTGGCACGCTGGGCGAGCGACCGCCGAATCGTCTGACTAGTCCGTCCGGGCGCCGCGCCAATGGCGTTCATCGCCGCTCGGCGCCGCGCCGAAAACCTCTGGATGACCGTCGGTGAGACCTCGAAAGTGGGCCGGACCGCCCACTTGGGCCGGACCTTGGCCGCAGTCGCCGTGGCGGCCGCCATCGCGGTGGTGCTCTTCTCTTTGGCGCTGGCGTTCTCGAACGCCAATGCCGCCAGCCTCGTCGCCCGGAACTCCGAGCGGCTCCACTGGGCGAACTCGGCGGCCGGCTCGGTGGCGATAGCGAGGGCGTCGCTCAACCAGGCGCTCGTCTTCGCCGTCGACAACGATCTCGGCGTCGCATCCAACCGGGCGAAAGGCACCGCCATCGACGAGGCGACCACATCGATCGCCGCCCTGGACAGATGGATCACATCCGCTCCTGTGGAGCTCGAGTCGGCGCAGGACAGGGTGGCAGCCCTGAGGTCATCGGCCGAGACGGTTCTGGCATCGATAGGGGTCGGCGACCTGCGGAAGGCGGCCGACGAGCTCGAGGCCGCCTTCGAGCCGCTCTACGCCACGACCGTCGAGGCGCTCGAGGAGGGCCAGGCCCGATTCGCCGCTGAGGTCAAGGAAGCGGAGTCGGCGGCCGGCCGCACCGGGCGCGCCACCCAGCTCCTCGTCACGTTGCTCATCCCTTCTGCAGCGATCGTGCTCCACCAGGTGATCGTCCGCAGGCAGTACAAGCGGCGCAAGCGGGAGATGGACCTGCGCCTCGACGGTGAGCGCCAGCTGAACAAGGCGAAAGACGAGCTGATCGCAGGCCTGTCACACGAACTGCGCACCCCGTTGACCTCGATCTTCGGGTTCAGCGAATACCTGCTCGACAGCGAGGAGCCGAGCCATGAGGAGGTCGCCGAGCTGGTGGGCGTCATCAACAAGGACTCCGCCGAGCTGCAGCGGATGGTCGACGACCTGCTCACGGCGGCAAGGATCGACGCCGGAGCGCTTGCGATCGCTCCGGAGGCGACCGACCTCGCCGGCGTCGGCGAAGCAGTCGCCACCCGCATGCGCCGGTCGGGCACCAACGCCACGGTGTACGGCAGGGGGGCGATCGCCTGGGCGGACCCGAGCAGGGTGCGTCAGATCCTTCGCAATCTCACATCGAACGCCCTGCGCCACGGCGGGCCGCGCATCGAGATCAGCGTCGACGACGGCGACGGTTCCGGGTTGGTGTCGATCACCGTGTCGGACAACGGCGACGGCATCGACGAGGCGGCCGAGAAGAGGATGTTCCAGCGGTTCGTCCATGACGGCCACGAGACCCTGCTCTACGGCAGCGTCGGCCTCGGCCTGGCGGTCGTCAGGACCCTCACCGAGATGATGGGGGGCAGGGTCGAGTTCGCTCGAGACCACGGGTGGTCACGATTCACCGTGCGCCTCCCTGCTGCGCCTCCGGACGCCGTGCCAACCCACGTCGAGGCGTTCCGGACCGGGACACACGCCGAGCGTGACGCGCCCGCCACGAGCGGGCCGGCCGATCCATACGACACGGAGCGGCTCGTCGCCAGCGCCAACCGGCCCGCCGCCCGAGAATTGGTGGTCTCGTTCGATGAGGCCTGAGAGACTCGCAGTCTCGGTCGTCCTCACCTTGGCGTGGCTGACCACGGCGGCCGCCTTCGCTTCGGCGTCGTCGCTCACGACCGAGACGATCTGGGTGAAGGACGACTTCGACTCGCAGGGGTACTCCGGCAGCGACGGTCCCGACTCGTGGGGCCCGAACTGGGAGGAGCTCGGCGAGTCGAACGGTCCTGGCAACGGCAGCGTCGGAGTGTGGTCGGACTCCCCCTGCTGGGACACATACTGCCTCAAGATCGGCGGGCCGGAGACGGTCGTCGACGGTTTCGGGGTCTACCGCCCGATCGACTTGGGCGGGATGGACCACGGCAAGCTCTGCTTCGACCTCAGGCGGTACATCCTCGACGACGACGACGACGAAGACGAAGAAGAAGATGTCGACTCGCTGTTCGACCCGCGCCGCGGGACCCTGTACGCCAAGATCTCAGGTGATGGGGGCATGTCCTGGTCCACGTTGGCCACCTTCAACATGCCACCCACCGACGGCACGGCGCTCCACCTCATGTACGACATCGATGAGTACCTCGGCGAGGACACGGTGATCAAGTTCCTCGCGAGCGGGACTGTCGACGGCTATTGGGCGATCGACAATGTCGAGATCCAGGCCGAAGGCGACGGCAACGTCACCACGACGACCATCGCGAGAACGACCACCACCACCATCGCGAGTACGACCACCACTACCACCATCGCGAGTACGACCACCACGAGGCCGCCGGTCACGACGACGACCAAGCCGCCCCAGGAGACCACCACCACGACGACACCACACGAGACGACGACCACGGAGCCGCTGGTCACGACGACCACCAAACCGCCCGCCGCCTCGACGACGACCCAGGCGCCGGAGAGCACGACGACGGAACCGCCCGCGGACACGACCACGACTACCGCCGCCCCACCTCCCAGCCAGCCACCTGGCGATCCCGGCGACCCCGGCGGGGGTGACGAGGTCGTCACCAACCCCGTCGAGGGCGAGATGCCTCACATGCTCGCCGGACCGGCCACCGGCCCGGTCGACCACCCGGGCCCGATCACGCAGCTCATGGCGACGATCACGTCGAGCGCTGCGACCCTACGGACCCACCTCGTGCCTGCCCTGGTGCTCGGCATCCTCCTTGCGCTCGCATCGGTCGCCGGAATCGGCGGCCGCGAGAAGCGAGTCGACGAGCAGCCGGAGGCCTGAGGTCGGCTGCCGCTGGGTCCGATCCATAGAATCGGATTCATGACCCGGTCGTTGCTCGATCACCTCGCTGCCGAGACCGACGCTCTTCGCGACCGGGGGCTCTTCAAGGAGGAGCGGGTGATCGCCTCGCCGCAGCGGGCCGTCATCCAGCTCGAGGACGGCTCGACCGTGATCAACTTGTGCGCCAACAACTATCTCGGCTTGGCGGACGATCCAACTCTCGAGCGGGCCGCCCAAGACGAGATCGCCGAACATGGATACGGCATGGCGAGCGTTCGATTCATCAGCGGCACGCACACCGTGCACAAGGCGCTCGAGCGGCGCATCAGCGAGCTGCTGCGCACCGAGGACACGATCCTGTACTCGTCGTGCTTCGACGCCAACACGGGACTGTTCGAGACGATCCTCGACGAGCAGGACGCAATCATCTCGGATGCGCTCAACCACGCCTCGATCATCGACGGCATCCGGCTGTGCAAGGCCCGTCGCCTCCGATACGCCAGCGACGACATGCGAGATCTCGAGGCGAAGCTGGCAGAGGCGGCGGACGCCAGGTATCGCCTCGTCGCCACGGACGGGGTGTTTTCGATGGACGGGAAACTCGCCGACCTGCCGGCGATCTGCGACCTCGCCGAGGAGCACGACGCTCTCGTGATGGTGGACGACTCGCACGCCGTGGGGTTGATCGGCCCGAACGGAGGCGGCACGCCCGACCTCTACGGGCTCACCGATCGCGTCGACCTCGTCACCGGGACGCTCGGGAAGGCGCTCGGCGGAGCTTCCGGCGGATACACGTCGGGCAGGCGCGAGATCGTCGCCTGGTTGCGGCAGCGCTCCCGGCCGTACCTCTTCTCCAACTCGCTCGCCCCGGTGATCGCGGCGACCTCGGTCGTGGCGCTCGACATCGTGCGCGACCGGCCCGAATTGCGAAAGCGCCTGGCGGACAACTCGGCGTACTTCCGCGCCGCCATGGGAGCCGCCGGCTTCGAACTGGCGGGGGCTGGGCATCCGATCATCCCGGTCATGCTCGGCGACGCGGTGCTGGCGACCGAGATGGCGTCGCGGCTGCTCGACCGGGGAATCTATGCCGTCGGGTTCTCATTCCCGGTCGTACCCGAAGGGCAGGCGAGGATCAGGACGCAGATGTCGGCGGCGCACACCGCGGAGCACCTCGACGCGGCGATCGCAGCATTCGTCGACGTGGGCCGCGACCTGGGAGTCGTTGCCTGATGCGGGCGCTCGTCAAGGCGAAACCCGAGCCCGGCATCTGGATGGAGGACGTACCCGAGCCGGCCGTCGGCCCGAACGACGTGCTGATCCGGGTGTCCAAGAGCTCGATCTGCGGAACCGACCTGCACATCGTGGCTTGGGACCCGTGGGCGCAGCGCACCGTCCCGGTGCCAATGGCGATCGGCCACGAGTTCGTGGGGGAGATCGTTCGCTTCGGGACCGAGGTCGAGCGTCTCGCGGTAGGCCAACGCGTCGCGGGCGAGGGACACATCGTGTGCGGCGTATGCCGAAACTGCCGAGCAGGGAGACGGCATTTCTGCCGCAACACCGTGGGTGTGGGCGTCAACCGGCCGGGGGCATTCGCCGAGCTCGTGTCGATCCCGGCGACGAACGCCTATCCCCTCCCGGACGACATCCCCGACACGATCGGCAGTGTGCTCGACCCACTCGGGAACGCGGTGCACACCACCCTCGAATACGACCTGGTCGGCGAAGACGTGCTCGTCACGGGAGCAGGGCCGATCGGGATGATGTCCGTCGCCGTCGCCAGGCACGTCGGCGCCAGGTTCGTCGTCGTCACGGACGTCAACCCATACCGGCTCGGGATCGTGGCCTCGATGGGAGCCGACCGTGTCGTCGACGTCCGGACCGACGAAGTCTCGGCGGTCATGTCGGATCTGGGGATGGCGGAGGGCTTCGACGTCGGCCTCGAGATGTCCGGGGCCGGGCCCGCCCTGCGTCAGATGCTCGACGTCATGAACAACGGCGGAAACGTCGCTCTTCTCGGCATCCCGACCGAGCAGCACGCCATCGACTGGAACAGCATCATCTTCAAGGGGCTCACCCTCAAGGGCATCTACGGGCGGAAGATGTTCGAGACCTGGTACAAGATGATCGCCATGCTGCAGACCGGCCTCGACATCCTCCCCGTCATCACGCACGAGTTCCCGGCCGACCACTACGAGGAGGCGTTCGCCGTGGCCTCCTCGGGCGAAGCCGGCAAGGTCGTGCTCGACTGGACGTGAGCACCGGGCCGGCCGAGTAGTGGGCTACGCCGGGTTGCCGACCCCGCCCTGGCAGTTGGCGGCCGGCTCGGGAGCGGTTCGGTCCGTGTAGTACCGGATGAACTGGCGCAGAGTGACGTCGTCGTAGGCGTCGAGCTTCAGGTTGACGCCCCACGCCGTCGCCCTCAGCTCGGTGTCGAGTCCGGGAACGAGGCTGACGATGAGTTGCGGCCGGTTGCGCGTCAGGCTCCGCAGGGCGTCGACGTCGGCTTGCGCCACATCGTCGCGGTAGGTGATCCACACCGCCCCGTGCTCGAGTGCGTGGACGGCGTTCTCGGCGGGCACCTCCGAGTCGTAGAAGCCGCAGTTGAGCCAAACGGGGTTGTGCGGTCCGCCTGCAGGAACGGCGTCGTCGTACGGGATCTCGCCTTCGACGTGCTCGCCCGTCCCTACCGCAAGCTCCTGCACGCCTGCGGGCGGGCCGTCCGGGAGGTCCTCGTCGCCCCCGCCGAGGAACACGCCCCCGAGGATGACGAGCACGAGTCCGAGCCCACCGAGGTATGCCAGCCGCTTCGGCCACGGATTGGGTCGACGCGCCGTCTCGACGGTCGGCAGCTGGGTTCGCCGCTTCTGGGTGGTCGTGGGCGTGCTGCCCTTGCGCTTCGGTGTGTTGCTCACGCTCGATCCTCTGCCTGGTCGTCGACGGGACACAAATTAGTGGCTGACACGAGATGTTCCTGCTGTCGACATCTGCAACACGACTTTCCCCCTGGCGCGGCGCGCCTCGATGGTCCCCAGTGCCTCCCTGAAGTCCTCGAGCGGGTAGACGTCCGTCACCCGCGGCGACAGCCGGCCCGAGTCGACCATCGTGAAGAGCTCCGCGAAGTTCTGCCGAGACCGGTCCGGCTCCCGGCCGACCCACGCCCCCCAATAGACGCCGACGATCGAGGCGCCCTTCAGCAGAGCGAGGTTCAGCGGGATGCGCGGGATCTCCCCGGCGGCGAATCCGATGACGAGGAGCTTGCCGTCCCATGCCGTCGCTCGAAGTGCCTGCTCGGCGAGCGAGCCACCGACCGGATCGAAGACGACATCTGCGCCATGACCTCCCGTGAGCTCCTTGACGCGATCGCGCAGGTCGTCTTTCGTGTAGTCGACGGTCTCGTCTGCGCCGACTTGCCGTGCGAATTCGAGCTTCTCGATCGTGCTGGCGGCCGCGACGACCCTGGCGCCCATCGCCTTGCCGATCTCGACGGCGGCCGCGCCGACGCCTCCGGCCGCGCCGAGCACGAGGAGGGTCTCGCCCGGCTGCAACCCCGCCCGCTGCTTCAGCGCGTAGTACGCGGTTCCGTAGGCGATGACGAATCCTGCCCCCTGCTCGAACGACATCGAGCGGGGCATCGCGAGAAGTTGGTGGACGCCTGCCACCGCCTTCTCGGCAAACGCCCCGCTCATCGACGTCCCGTCCGAGGCCGTGGTGAGCATCACCGGATCGCCCGGCGCGAACTCGGTGACCCCGTCGCCGACCGCCGAGACGACGCCGGCAGCCTCGCCGCCGGGCACGAACGGCGGGTCGAGCTTCTCTTGGTAGAGGCCTTGGATCATGAGCAGGTCGGGAAAGTTGATGCCGGCGGCGCGTACGTCGACGAGCACCTGCCCCGGTCCGGGCTCCGGGTCAGGCAGATCTTCGAGCATGAGGAGGTCCGGCGGACCGAGCTCCCTGCAAACGATCGCTCTCACGCCGTGACGATCATCGTCAGCCAGTCGGCCGCGAGAGCCGGTCGATCCTCTCCCTCTATCTCGATCGTGCAGCCGTACGTGACCACGACCCGCCCCGGGTCGCGCTCGGCGACATTCTTGACCGTGGCCGCCAGCCTGATGCGCTTGCCGACCTTCACGGGCGCGATGAACCGCAGCTTGTCGAAGCCGTAGTTGACGCCCATCACCGCTCCCTCGACGTCGAGCCCGATGTCGTCGATCAGCGGCACGAGGAGGGACGTCGTCAGGAATCCGTGGGCGATCGTCGATCCGAACGGGGTCAGGGCGGCGCGCGCCGGGTCGACGTGGATGTACTGGTGGTCTCCGGTCACGTCGGCGAAGCGGTCGATCATGCCCTGGTCGATCGCGAGCCAGTCGGAATGCCCGAGGTCGGTGCCGGCCAACCCGGCGAGCTCGTCCTTCGTGACCGCCCGCCCCATGAGGCTCCTCCCGTCGCTGTCCGGGGAGGATACCGGAGCTCCCTCTTCCCCGTTCTTGCGTCCCTGCGTCGCACATGTGCGACGGCGGGACGCAAGAGCGGAAGGCGGCGCCTCGCCGTCAGGCCGTCAGGGTGGGTGCCGCCGCCTCGAAGACCGCTCTGGCGTACGCAAGGACGTCGGCGGCACCTCCCGGCCGCCCGGCGACCTGGTCGAAGTACAGGATCGACCCCTCCCAGCCGTCGCGGTGCCAATCCGCTCCGGACGGCAGCGCCACTTCCCCGAGGGCCGACTCGAAGGGCCACGGGTTCGAGTAGAAGTAGGCCCGACCCTCCGGATAGAACCCGAGATTCAAGGTGGCCGGGTGCGCGGAATCGTCGGCCCCGGCATCCGAGCGAACCGTCCTCGTCCCGATCCAGTCGAACGCCAGGTCGAATCCGTGTGGCCAGAGATGGATCGGGGAGACTGCGCCCGGCAGCTCCGCCAGGTGTCGCTCGAACACGTCCCGCACACCGAGCAGCGTCGTGAAGCTTGCGGCGGCCACTTCTGGGTCGTACGCCCTCGGGCCGTCGTTCGTGAACCTCTCCCTGTCGTAGTCGCCTTCGAGGCCGAGATCGGCCGCGGAGGCGAGGATCGCCTCTGCCATCTCGGTGCCCGTCATCCCTCGGCGCATCGACCACCTCCCCGCCTCGCCTGTGGAGGTCGCCAGGACGACGTCGTCGCTGGTGAAGTCGATCCTCGCCGCGGCGAACCCGCCACCGGGAAGAGCCATCTGCGCCGTCGTGAGCCCGGTCGGGCCCAGGGCCAGTCCCGTGTGCCACCACAACGGATGCGGATTGGCGTGGACGCGGGGCAGCGCTCCGACCGCCCTGGCGTAGGCGTGCAGCGAGGCTCTCGTGGGTTCCAGGTCGCTCGGCAGAGACGGTAGGGCGTCGATCGCCATTTGCAGACTCCCTTTCCATCGGCGTCGCCGTCTTGCAGCGCCCCGGGAGGGCGCTTCATTCCAGCGCACATCGCAAGGAGGCATGGCAGCATTGCTCCGTGACCGATCCAAGCACGACGCCCCGCCGGCTACGCCGGGCGATCGCTCGCCCAAGGGTCGCGGTGTCCTATGTGAGGCGCTCACTGAGGAACAGGCGGATCAGGAAGCGCACCGCGAGTCATCCGGAGTTCTATCGAGCCGTGATGGCCGACGACGTACGCAGGAAGACGGCGAAGGGAGCAGTCGGAACGGCGGACCCGCAACAGTGGCTGGCACTCGGCCAGAAGCAGTTCCAGTTCCTCACGTCTCACGGCCTGGAAAGGCACCACCGGCTGCTCGAGATCGGGTGCGGCAACCTCAGGGCAGGCTGGCGGCTCATCGAGTACCTCGATCCCGGCAACTACACCGGGGTCGACATCTCGCCCGAGATCCTGCTCGCCGCATACGAGACGATCGCCGAGCGCCAACTCCAGGAACGCTGGCCGCGGATCTTCGTGGTCGACGGCACCAACCTGGATTTCCTGCCCGACGCCTCCCATCACGCGGCGCACGCCCACAGCGTGTTCACGCACACCCCGATCGACGTCGTGAAGTCGTACATCGAGTCGGTCCGCCGCATCCTCGAGCCGGGCGGCTTCTTCGACTTCACGTACCACCACACGGACGGTCGGATGTCCTCGAAGCTCGACGAGGACTTCTACTTCCCGACTGCGATGCTGCTCGACATCGCCGACGACCGCGGCTTCGACGGATCGCAGCTCACAGACTGGGACTACGTCCAGGAGAAGATCCGTCTCGTGAAGCGCTGACGGGCAGAGTCGGGGCCGTGGTTTACGCTTTCCGTGTGCCTCCTCGTCGCCTCTTCCCGATGCTCTTGCTGCTGGTCGGCGTCGCTTGCGCCCCAGGCGAGGCGGTGACCCTCCCGCCCGAGGCGTCGACCACGTCCCAAACGACCATTCCCCCGACGACCACGACGACCACCACCCTTCCGCCGACGACCACGACGACAGTGCCGACCTACACGTTGACCGGCGAGGTGCGAGGAGGCGGCTGGCCGCTCATCGACACCGTCGTGACCGCCGGAGGCAAGTCGGCGACGACGATCTGGGACGGCTCGTTCTCCCTGGCCGGCGTGCCGGCCGGGCCGGTCACGATCTCGCGGCACGGCTGGATGCCGGAAGAGGTCGAGTGGAACGGCACCGTTGAGCTCGACGTCGTGCTCGAGCAGCGCATCGTCAAGGCGGTCCGGGTCGTGCGAACCACCGCCGCCAGCCGGGACGAGTTCGACGCGCTGCTCGACCTCATCGACGGCACCGCAGTCAACACGCTCGTCTTCGACACGAAGGACGAGACCGGGTACGTGCTGTATGAGTCTGACGTGGGGTTCGCCCACGAGATCGGGTCGATTCGCGACCTCTACGATCCGAAGGAGTTAGTCGCCCGAGCGAAGGACGCCGGGCTCTACACGATCACCCGCATAGTGACGTTCGAGGACGAGGTGTGGTCGAGAGCGAGGCCCGAGGACAAGATCGCCGGCATCTGGATGAACCCCCTCAGGAAGAGGAACTACGAGTACCCCATCCAGCTCGCAGAGGAGGCGTGCGCCCTCGGTTTCGACGAGATCCAGTTCGATTACCTCCGCTTCCCATCGGGAGAGTCCGCCAAGATCGCCAAGCGTGACCACCCAACGACGGGTGAGGAGCGGGTCGCCGCCATCCGGGCCTTCCTGGCCGCCGCCCGGGAGCGAGTCCACGCCGCCGGGTGCGCCTTGTCGGCCGACCTCTTCTCCATCGTCATGTCGGCGCCGGACGAACAAGGAATCGGCCAGAAGCCGGAGGAGCTGTCGACCGTGCTCGACGCGGTCAGCCCGATGATCTACCCGAGTCACTACTCGGACGGCTGGCTCGGATTCGCCGACCCCAACGAGCACCCGGCGGAGGTGACCGGCGAGGCCCTCGACACGGGCGGCCCGCGGCTGGCACCGGGCACCGTCCTCCGCCCTTGGATCCAGGGCTTCTGGTGGACCGACGCCCAGATTCGCGAGGCAGTGGACGCCGCCGAGGCACGCGGGCTCGGCTGGCTCATATGGAACGCCGCAGGAAACTACGAACGAGAGTGGCTGGGAGAGGCCGAGCAAGACGAGTGACGGCCACCGGCGTTGAGCCGGAGGATCGACGAGCGTCCCGCCGGGACCGAGTCGAGGGGGCCCAACGGTCGGGGCAACCGGCGCCCACCCCACCGCCCGGCCGGCTTGACGGTTCAGACGGTTCGGTCGGCGATGAGGTCGCGGTACCAGCGGAAGCTCGCTTTCGGGGTGCGCTCCAGGGTGGAGTGATCGACCCAGACGATGCCGAAGCGCTGGCTGTAGCCGAGGGCCCACTCGAGGTTGTCGAGGAGACTCCACACGAAGTAGCCGGTGACCGGAACACCGAGCCCGGCGGCGGACTCGACGGCTGCGATGTGAAGTCGCAGGTACTCGGAGCGCCGCTCGTCGTCGACGACGCCGTGCTCGTCGGGGCCGTCCGAATAGCTGGCACCGTTCTCGGTGATGACGATCGCCGGGGGCGAGTACACGGTGTCGAGGTGCGACAGGTAATCGGTCAGAGCCGACGGAGTGATCGCCCATCCCATCTCGGTGTGACCGGGAGGAGGATTCGGACCCGGAGGCACGCCCGAGTCCTCCGACTCGTCGTCGGGAGCCGAGATGCCGATGCTCGTGTAGTAGTTGAGCCCGAGGAAGTCGATCGGCTGAGCGATCGTCTCCATGTCGCCTTCGACGACGAAGGGCAACTCGCCGACGAACCGGCCTCTGTCGCGGTATGTCGCGACGATGTCCTCCGGATACCCCAACCCGAACACCGGGTCGAAGAACCAGCGGTTGCGGAACCCGTCGAAGTGCCGCTGCGCCGTCCGATCGGCCTCTGAGTCGCTCGCCGGGTACGACGGCCTGCAGTCGATGGCAATGCCGATCGAGGCGTGCGGCACCGTCGAGCGGAGGGCCTGCGTGGCGAGGCCGTGCGAGAGCAGGATGTGGTGGCCCGCCGCCAGAGCGGCTCCCCAGTCCCGGATCCCGGGGGCGAAGACACCCTCGAGGTGCCCCAGGAACGTGGCGACCCACGGCTCGTTGTGCGTGATCCACGTCCGCACCCTGTCACCCAGCGCCTCGCCCACGACCGCGGCGTAGCCTGCGAACGCCTCGGCCGTGTCTCTCGCAGGCCATCCGCCGCGGTCCTGGAGGACCGCCGGTAGGTCCCAGTGGTACAGCGTCGGCCACGGCTCGATCCCGTTGTCCAGCAACGCGTCGACCAGGCGCTGGTAGAAGTCGAGGCCATCATTGCTCACCTCGCTCGCTCCTGCGGGGAGGATCCGGGTCCATGCGATCGAGAAGCGGTACCCGGTCACCCCGAGGTCGGCCATGAGCGCGATGTCGTCTCGCCAGCGGTGGTAGTGGTCGCATGCGACATCGCCTGATTCGGGGATCCTCCCCTCGTCTGCGAAGCGGTCCCAGATCGACTCGCCCTTGCCGCCTTCGTTGCGCCCGCCCTCGATCTGGTAGGCCGAGGTGGACACGCCCCACGTGAAGTTTCCGGGAACGGACATGCGCGGCGACGGTAGCGGCTTCCCGCGAGTCGACTGCGATCGCCCTACGAGGACCGTCGATCAACTATCGTGCAGCCGTCCGCAGCCGTCGTGATGCGTGCACGGCGCCGCGGCACAGTCCTCCGACCCTCAAGGGAGACATGGCTACAACTGACGACGTATTTCGCGCCCAAGGCACGGTGGTCGAGACTCTGCGAAACGCGACGTTTCGGGTGAAGCTCGACTCGGGACACGAGGTGACGGCCCGCGCATCCGGGAAGATGCGCAGGGGAAGGCTCATACGCATCATCCCCGGCGACAAGGTCGAGCTCGAGGTCTCGGTGTACGACCCGACGAAGGGTCGAATCGTGTGGCGCCACAAGTGACGGCCTGAGCGAGCCGCCGAGGGGAGATTCCGTGTACGTCGTCAAGCGAGTGTGGAAGATCAAGCCGCGCGAGGGAAGGCTGGCGGCGACGATCGCCAAGGAGATCGGCGACCTCTACGTGAGGGCAGGACGCCGCTCCGACGTCAGGGTCTACTTCAACACCACCACGATGCCGGGGAAACGCAACCGGATGTACATGGAGTGGACGACGGAGACCCTCGAGTCGCCGTACCGGGGTGACCTCGAGCCGGTCCCGGGCGTCAGTGAGCTGGGCGCCAAGCTGCGGGACCTGACGACGGACACGTGGATCGAGATCTACGAGTTGATGACGCCCGACAAGGCCGCCGAGCTGACCTGACATGCCGTCCCCACTGGCGTCGCTGTGGGGCCTCGATCCCGGGATCACGTTCCTGAACCACGGCTCGTTCGGAGCTACGCCCCTCTCCGTGCTCGAAGCGCAGGTAGCCCTCCGGACGAGGCTCGAGAGCGAGCCGGTCCGCTTCTTCCAACGGGAGCTCGAAGGCCTTCTCGACGGCGCCCTGAGCGCCATCGGAAGCTTCGTCGGAGCGCAGGCGAAGGATCTCGCCGGCGTCGCCAATGCCACGTCGGGCGTCAATGCCGTGGTCAGATCGCTGCTGCTCGAAGAGGGTGACGAGCTCCTGGTCACGGACCACGCGTACAACGCGTGCCGCAACACACTCGACTGGGTGGCGGCCCGGTCCGGGGCACGGGTGGTGGTCGTGTCGATCCCGTTCGAGTCGTGCGACGACGATTCGATCGTCGCCTCGATCGTCTCCGTCGCCACACCGAGGACCCGTCTCGCCCTGATCGACCATGTCACCAGCCCGACGGCCGTCGTGCTTCCCGTTGCCCGCCTCGTCTCCGAGCTGGCAGCGCTCGGGATCGACACTCTCGTCGACGGAGCGCACGCCCCCGGGATGGTGCCGGTCGACCTCACGTCGATCGGGGCGGCGTACTACGCGGCCAACTGCCACAAGTGGATGTGCGCTCCCAAGGGAGCCGGGTTCCTTCACGTGCGAGCGGATCGCCAGGATGGCCTGGTGCCACCAGTCGTCAGCCACGGCTTGAACAGCGACCGGTCGGACAGGTCCCGCTTCCGGCTCCTCTTCGACTGGACCGGTACCGACGACCCGACGGCGCTGCTGGCCGTCCCGGCCGCCATCGACGCCGTGGCTGCGATGAAGCCGGGAGGCTGGGACGTAGTGCAGGTCGCCAACCGGGACCTGGCGCTCGCCGGGGCGGGACTCATCGCCGAGGCGGTCCCCGGCGCCGGGAGCCCGCCGCCGGCGTTGGTCGGGTCGATGGTCGCGATGACGCTGCCGATACCGGCTGCGCCGGGATACGCTCCCCATCCACTCCACGACCGGCTCTTCGCCGACCACGACATCGAGGTCCCGGTGTACTCGTGGGGCGGTGCGACCGTGTTGCGGATATCGGCGCACCTCTACAACGCCATCGACGACTACGAGCGACTCGCCGCCGCCGTCGGCAACGAGTTGGCGACGACCGCGGCTCGAACGGCGTGACACGCCCGTTGCGCGTCGGGGTGCAGCTCCCGGAGGTCGAGCGAGTAGTTGCCTGGCCCGAGGTCCGCGACATGGCGTTGGCAGCCGAAGCGGTCGGGTTCGACTCGCTGTGGGTCGGCGACCATCTGTTGTATCGAACGGAGGACGGCACGCAAGGACCGTGGGAGGCGTGGACTGAGCTCGCCGCCATCGCCGCCATCACGACCGGCGTGCAGCTCGGCCCTCTCGTGGCCGCCACCAGCTTCCACGCCCCTGCGATGCTCGCCAAGAAGGCGGCGACCGTCGACGAGATCTCGGGGGGCCGACTCATCCTCGGCCTCGGCGCCGGGTGGAACGAGACCGAGTACGCGGCATTCGGCTTCCCGTTCGACCACCGGGCCGCCCGCTTCGAAGAGGCGTTCACGATCATTCGCACCCTGCTGCGTGACGGCTCGATCGACTTCTCGGGCGAGTACTACACGGCACGCGAGTGCGTGCTCTACCCGAAGCCTCGGCCGGGCGGCCCTCCGCTGATGGTCGGCTCGATCGGGCCACGGGTCCTGCGGGCCACACTCCCCCACGTCGACATGTGGAACACATGGCATGCCTGGTACGGCAACACCGTCGACGGCCTGCGCTCCGTGGTCGTCGACGTCGAACGGGCGGCGACCGATGCAGGCAGGCGTCCTGGTGAGGTCGAGATGACGGCGGCGATCATGGTGCAGATGCCGGGTGGGACCGGCCGCAACCACGGCAGCCCTGGGAGGCCGACGTCTGTCGCCATCGCGGGACCGCCTGCCCACCTCGCCGAGCAGATCGCCGCCTTCTCGTCCATCGGAGTCGGTCACGTCCAGCTCGTCGTCGATCCGATCACAGTGGCATCGATCGAGGCGCTCGGCGACGTGCTCGCCCTCCTCGACGACTGATCCCGTCCGCCTTCCGTTCTTTCCGTTCCGGCGTCCCCACATCGCAGTGACGCGACGGGGGGACGCAAGAACGGATGAGGACCGAGCGGGCACTACCCTTCGGGTGTGACATCCTTCGAAGAGGAGCGGATCGCTCTGTTCCTCGACTACGAGAACCTCGCCATCGGGGCTCGCGATCAGCTCTCCGGGCTCAAGTTCGACTTCAAGCCGGTCGCCGACGCCCTCGCCGAGCGCGGACGCGTCGTCGTGCGCAAGGCGTATGCCGACTGGTCGTACTTCGACGAGGACAGGCGCATGCTGACCCGCAACCACGTCGAGCTCATCGAGATCCCGCAGCGGATGGGCTCGGTCCGCAAGAACGCAGCCGACATCAAGATGGCGGTCGATGCCATCGAGCTGGCGTTCGAGCGCGGCTACATCACGACGTTCGTCATCTGCACCGGGGACTCGGACTTCACACCGCTGGTCGACAAGCTGCGCGAGCTCAACAAGCGGGTGATCGGTGTCGGCGTCAAGCTCTCCACCTCGACGCTGCTGCCCCCGGCCTGCGACGAGTTCCTCTTCTACGAGTCCCTCGAAGGCGTCGACATCCCGGAGAGGCGCGCCGAATCGCGCCCGAAGCGAAAGGACGACAGACGGCCGAGGCAGGAGGAACAGCCCGCCGAGGCCGTCGAGACCGGCTCGCGGAGCGTCGACGACTTGGCGGTGACGATCGCCCAGACGGTGTCGGGCCTCGACCGCTCGTCCGGCGGCACGGTGCTCGCTTCGACCCTCAAGCGCACCCTCCTGCGCAAGGACCCGACGTTCAACGAGGCCGACTACGGGTTCAGGGCGTTCGGTGAGCTGCTCCGTCACCTCGAAGAACGCAACGTGGTCGAGCTGAGTGAAGGACCCGCCAAGGGCGACCCAGAGGTCGCCCTGCCCGAGAAGGGCGGCGAGCAGGAGGCGTTCGCATTGCTTCGCGACGTCGTCGCCAAGCTCGAGAAGGGCAACGGCAGGCCGATGCTCTCCGGGTTGAAGAACCAGATCCGCAAGCAGCGCCCCGACTTCAGCGAGAAGAAGTTCGGTTACCGGGGATTCCTGCAGTTCGCCAAGGCCGCCCAGACCCAGGGAGTCGTCGACCTCGAGTGGGACGACGACGCAGACGACTACGTGCTGTCTGCTGTGTGACCGGCGAGCCGCGCCGGCGAGAGGTTGCCCGCGGTGAGACCGAGCTCGACGAGGTCGTCGGGCAGCTCCCCGCCGGCAACGAGAGACGCAGTCGCCCGGCCGAGTGCCGGGGCGGTCTTGATCCCGTACCCCCCTTGGCCTGCGAGCCAGAAGAAGCCGGGCGCCTCGACGTCGAAGCCGGCGACGGGGCGACGGTCGGCTACGAACGACCGGAGCCCCGCCCACGCACTCTTCACATGCCTGATCTCGAGCGTCGTCACGGCGTTGATCCTGTCGATGCCGAGCGCCACGTCGAGCTCGTCATGCCGTACGTCGTGTGGCTCCATCGGCGTCTCGTCGGCGGGCGATGCCAGCACGTGGGGTCCCTCGGGCTTGAAGTAGAAGGCATCGCCGATGTCGACCACCATCGGCCAGCCGCCGTGGTCGACGCCGGGATCGAACGTGAACACGGTACGCCGCTTCGGCTGGAGACCCAACGGGCCCACCGAAGCGAGGCGGGCGACCTCGTCACACCAGGCGCCTGCGGCGTTCACGACGACCGGGGCGGCGACGTCGTCGCCTCGACCGATGCGCACGTGCCACTCCGCTCGTCCCGATTGGATCGCTTCCACGCGAGCCGACGTCCTGATGTCAGCGCCCCGGTTCCGCGCCCCGGCGAGGAACCCGGCGTGCAACGCGTGCACGTCGATGTCCATCGAAGTCGGGTCAACGACACCACCGACGACGGTGTCGCCGCGCAGGACGGGGCACATGGCCGTCAACTCGGCCCCGTCGATCGAGAAGACCTCCGTGACCAGCCGTTGAAAGTCCTCCGTCTCGGCGTCGATCAGCGGACGCTGCGCCTCGGTGGCGATGAACACAGTCGGGCGCGGCGACAGGATCGGGGACTCCGTGAAGCCGGAAGGAGGCGAGGTCATGAAGGGCCTTCCCGCTCGGGCAAGTCGGCGAACCACGTCGTCCCCGTAACACTCGGTGAAGAGGGCAGCGGAGCGCCCCGTCGAGTGGCGGCCGCACGTCGCTTCCATC
This sequence comes from Acidimicrobiia bacterium, assembly GCA_036396535.1. NCBI lineage: Bacteria > Bacillati > Actinomycetota > Acidimicrobiia > Acidimicrobiia bacterium. Next base: position 147,865 of record DASWKR010000030.1, read on the forward strand.
TCCAGGAGCACGACCCGGCGGGACGCGGCCAGCTCGAAGGCGGCCGCGGCACCTGCGATTCCCCCGCCGATGACTATGGCGTCGAAACGGTCGGCCATCTCACCAGGCTATTCGGCCGGCACGGTCTGGAAGCAAATCGACAGGGGTATGGTGAACGTGTGAGTGCGCAAGCTCGTGTTCCGGGCCGAGCCGCGGTCGCCGCACTCGCCCCCACCAGGCGAGGTGCACTGTGAACGTCCCGAAGCCCCAATTCGCTCGACTTCTCATGCTGTCTCTCCACGGGTACGTCGCTGCCGAGCCGGAGCTCGGCAAGCCGGATACCGGCGGCCAGGTGGCGTTCGTGCTCGAGCTCGCCAAGCAGTTCGTCGAGTTCGGATACCACGTCGACATCGTCACCAGGCGGTTCGAGGGCCAGCCCGAGGTCGACGAGATCGACCCGGCTCTGCGGGTCCTTCGCATCCCGTATGGGGGCGACGACTTCATCCGCAAGGAAGACATGCACGAACATCTCGACGAGTTCGTTCGCAACTTCCTGGCCGCCGTCGGCGACATGCAGCTCATGTACGACACGATCAACTCCCACTACTGGGACGCCGGGTGGGCGGGCCAGATGATCGCCGAGGAGCTCGGCATCCCCCACGTCCACACGCCGCATTCGCTCGGGGCGTGGAAGAGGGAGGAGATGGAGGGCGACCCTGAGGACATCGAGTCGAACTACCGGTTCGAGGAGCGGATTCGCAAGGAGTTCCTGGTGTTCCGCCGTTGCGACCACGTGATCGCCACCACGAACCTCCAACTCGAGGTCCTGCGAGACCATTACGAGGTGCCCGACTGGCATATGACGATGATCCCACCCGGAATCGACGAGTCCCGTTACACCCCCGTCACCCAAGCGGAGATCAAGAAGATCCGCTCCGCGGTCGGGTTCGCGGACAACGACGTCTACACGGTCGGCCGCGCCGCGGCCAACAAGGGCTACGACCTGCTCATCCAGGCACTCCCCGAGCTGCAGGAGGAGACCCCTGACGCCCGCCTCCAGCTGGCGATCGGGGCCAACAACGCCACCGATCGCGAGAAGGTCGAGAAGTGGAAGTCCCTGGCCGGCGAGCTCGGCGTCGCCGACTCGGTCGTTTGGGTCGGCTACGTCGAGGATGACGAGATGGCCAACTACTACCGGGCGGCACCGGTGTTCGCCTTACCCTCCAGGTACGAACCGTTCGGGATGACCGCCGTGGAGGCGATGGCGTGCGGAACTCCTTGCGTCGTCACCATCCACGGAGGGCTCGAGGAGATGTTCGACTTCGGGTCTCACGCCCTCTTCGCCGACCCCACCAGGCCCCGCGAGTTCGGGATGATGCTCAGCATGCCGCTGCGCTACCCGCAGCTGCGGGAACGACTGTCGATCGCCGGAGCGAGGTTCGCCCGCCGGATGTTCGGATGGAAGGGCATCGCCAGGAGGACGATCGCCGTGTTCGATCGTTACCGAGGCGGGGTGTGGCCCGAACAGGGGTGACCGCCTTCCCGCCAAGTGGGCTCGGCGATGGGAACAACAGCACCCGTCTGCTGGCTGCCGACCTCGACGGCACCTTCCTCGGTGACGATCGCGCCATGCACGAGCTTTGGGAGGACCTCGATGCGTTCGGCATCACACTCGTGTTCGCCAGCGGGCGACACCTCCCGGCGATCGAGTCTCTCTACGACGAGTGGCGGACCGACCGCAGGGCCGACGTCTGCCTGTGCATGGTCGGAACCGAGGTCTGGTGGCTCGAGGATGGCGAGTACCGTTTCGACGACGAGTGGGATGCCCACCTCGACGACGGCTGGGACCGGGCCGCCATCGGAGCCGCTCTCGTCGGCCTGCCGCGCCTGCAACCGCAGCCCGACGAATGGCAGTCGCAGCACAAGCTCAGCTTCTTCGTCCCGTCACACGTCGAGGCGGCAGAGGTCGAGCAGGCGCTGACGGATGACGGCCACCACGTGAAGGTCGTCTGGAGCTCGGACTGCTACCTCGACATCCTGCCGCACGACGCCGGAAAGGGTGGGGCGCTCACCTACGTCGTCGGCCGCCTGGGGATCGATCCGCAACACGTCGCCGCCGCAGGCGACACCGGAAACGACCTCGACATGATGCGAGCGGAGCTCGGCTTCAACGCCATCGTGGTCGCCAACGCCACCCAGGAGCTGCGGGCGATGGGCGGCTCGCACGTATACCGCGCCGCGGCGCCTCACGCTGCCGGCATCAGGGAGGGTCTTGCCGCCCTCGGCTGGCTGGCGTGACGCCCCGGCCGGTCGATGGCAGCTCGAGCCGAACGAAGGGCCGGTTGCCGAATCGAGCCACCTCGACGAAGCCCGCCGCCTCGAACATGTGGAGCGTCCCGACGTAGAGCCCGGCTGCGCCCGGATCGGTGACCGCCAGGTCGATCGGGTAACCCTCGAGGATGGTGGCGCCGTTGTCCCCGGCGAACTCGATCGCTGCGTCGAGCAGCACCGTCCCGACCCCGTGGCCTCTCGCCTGAGGATCGATGTAGAAGCAGTTCACGACCCACGATCGGCGGTCGTCGATCCGACGGAAGGTCCTCGCTCGGTCGCTCATCATGCGCAGGTATCGCTGGCGTGGGCCCACGGCGCACCATCCGACGGGCGTGTCGTCGTCGAGGGCCAACAATCCGGGGGGAGGATCCTCACGCTCGACGAGGTCGTGGAGCATGGCGCGACGCTCGGCGGGCGGTGTCGCCTCCCACGGCCTGCTCGTGAGCAGCCACCACGTGCACCAGCAGTTCGAATATGCGCCGTTGTCGCCGAACAGCTCGAGGAGACGGCCCCAGCGGGACCGGTCGACGGGCACGATGGTCAACTCGCTCATCGGCCGGGCAATGTACCGGCTCAGAAGACGGAAGTCGTCGCTTCGTCGGGAGGGAGAGCGGCGAACAGGCCAGTCGATTCGCCGATCAGCGAGGCCCCGCACCGAACCGTCGACCCGATCTCGATCCTGCCTACGCCTCGCCGCGCCAGCGCCTCGCCGAGCCTCCTCCACGATTCGTGATCGATCGTCGCTTCCGCCTCGAAGTCAGACCGTCCCGGAAGGAGATAGCGATACTCGTGCCTCTGGACGACGACCCGGTGGGCGAGGCCCGAGTCGTGCAATGCGAGGACGATGACCGCGAATCCTGCGGTGATCGCCACGCCGGCGAGCGATCCCCCGAAGATCGTCCCCTGATGGTTCACGTTCGGGAGCAACGGCGCCGCCAGAACGACACGGCGCGATCCGGCTGAGACGACCCGGATGCCCATCGCCTCCGATATCGGGATCGATGCGTGCAGGTACTCCGTCAGCTCCTGCGGCGTCATCGGTGCAGTCAACCAGAGAAGGCCCCAACCCGGCGACACGGCGCCCGCGCTCGGCGTAACGTTGACTCGGCGGGTCGGGTGTCGACGTGGGAGTGTGTGCATGAGACCTGGACAGATCGTTGCGGCCGTGTTCGGAGTCATCATCGGGCTCGTGGCCTTGGCGCTGGTGGTCGGCGGGGCCGTCCTGGCGTGGGCATACGGCACGCAGCGTGACGCCGACGGATTCCTCACGAGCCCGCGCTACGAGCTCCATACCGACGGCTATGCCCTGACGTCGGTCGACATCGACCTGCACGCCCTACCGACGGCGGGACCGTGGTCGCCGAGCGGCTCGCTGGCGACCGTCCGCGTCGACTTCGATGCGGCGGACGGCGCCCCCGTTTTCGTCGGCATCGGGCCGAGCGACGACGTCTCCGACTACCTGGACGGCGTTGCTCGCGGCGTCGTGGTGGACCTCGGACCCGATCCGACGGACGCCGACGTTCGTGAGGAGCAAGGCGGGGCACCGGTGGCGCCTCCCGCCGACCAGGCGTTTTGGGTCACGGAGACCGAGGGTGGCGGGGCCCAGCAGGTCACGTGGGACGTCGAGTCCGGTGACTGGACGGTCGTCATCATGAATGCGGACGCCTCGGCCGGCGTCACGGGCGATGTCCGCGGCGGGGCCGAGATCGGTTTCCTCGGCGGCCTGACTGTTGGTGTGCTGGTGGCCGGCGCCCTCTTCGCCCTTCTGGCGACCGTCCTCCTCGTGACGGCGACACGCTCTCGTGAGGCCGTGCCTGCGGCCGAGCCGGGTGCCCCGCCTGCCGGGGCCCTGGCTGCCGGTCCGTACCCGGTCACGCTCCAGGGCGACCTCGACGCCGAGCTGAGTCGCTGGATGTGGCTCGTGAAGTGGTTCCTGGCGATTCCCCACTTCATCGTCGTCGGGGTGCTCAGTGTTGCCGCGGTTGTGCTCACGATCGTTGCGTGGTTTGCGATCATCTTCACCGGCCGGTACCCGCGGGCGATATTCGACTTCAACGTCGGAGTGATGAGGTGGGGCTGGCGCGTCGGCTTCTATTGCACGTCCGCGATCGGCACCGATCGGTACCCGCCGTTCACGCTCGATGACGACCCGAGCTACCCGGCTCGCTTCGACGTCGCCTATCCGGAGAAGCTCTCACGGGGTCTCGCACTGGTGAAGTCGTGGCTGCTCGCCATCCCTCACTACGTCATCATCGCGATCTTCACGAACGGGATCTTCTGGTGGACGAGCGACGTCGGTCGCGAGGGTGGAGGCGTCCTCCGATTCGGCGGAGGGCTCATCGGGCTGCTCGTCCTCGTCGCCGGCGTCATCCTGCTGTTCTCCGGGAAGTATCCCCGTGGGCTCTTCGACTTCATCATGGGCCTGAACCGCTGGGTGTACCGGGTGGTGGCGTACGCGGCCCTGATGCGGGACGAGTACCCGCCGTTTCGACTGGACACCGGGCCATTCGAGCCTGCAGGCGAGCCGGCCGCCACCCGGGCGGCTCCCTGACGGACACGAGCGAGGTCGCGGGCCGCGCACGCGGCGGGCCGATCACGAACAGGCCGGCGCCACGGGCTCGGTGACGCCCGCCCGATTTCCGAAACGAGAGGAGCGTGAGCATGGCAGGTCGGAACGACCCGTATGGCGGGTTCAACTTCCTCGTGGAGATCGACGGGATGGTTGCCGCCGGGTTCTCCTCGGTCTCCGGCATCGGAGTGGAGATCACTCCCATCGAGTACAGGGAGGGATCGGACAAGAGCCACGGGGTGCGCAAGCTCCCCGGTCTCGCCAAGTATCCGAACATCACGCTGAAGCGGGGCGTCACCGTCAGCCGCGAGCTGTGGGATTGGGCGAAGACGGGGATGACGGGCCCGGTGCAGCGCCGCAACGGATCGATCATCCTTCTCGACGAGTCCGGACAAGAGGCCATCCGGTGGAAGTTCGTTGAGGGCTGGGTGTGCAAGTACGAAGGGCCGGCGCTCACCGCAGGCAGCAACGAGGTCGCCATCGAGTCGATCGAGATCTGCCACGAGGGCATCGAGCTGGACCAGTGACAGAACCCCTGGTTCTCCTCGATGTCGATTTCGGGGAAGGGGTCTTCGAGATCGTGCTCGTCAACGTCGGCGATGCGGTGGCCTATGACGTGAGTGTTCGCTTCTCGACGAAGCTCCGCGGCGTCGCCAGTCGGGCTCCCCTCAGTGAGCTCCCGATCTTCTCGGGACTCGGGATGCTTCGACCAGGCAAGGAGATTCGGGTGCTCTTCGACACCGCGGCACGCGTGTTCGCCGGAGAGCGAATCGTGTTCACGGCCGCCGTGACGTGGTCGGACGGCACAGGCTCGAAGTCGTCTGCCGAATACACCCACGACCTCGACGTCTACCGAGACCTCCCGCAAGTCGTCACCAGGTAGCCGGCTGGCCGATGGGTGAGAGGCGGATCAAGGGAGCTCGAGCGTTACCGGCTCGCCCCGGAACCTGAGGGAGATGCGCAGACGCTCCCACGCCGCAGGCAGCCGCGGCTCGGTCCTGATCTCGTCGCCAACGACACGCACTCCTGCGAAACCGCTCGTCACCGCCAGCCAGACGCCGGCTGCACAGGCGAGGTGGACCCCGTCGCCCGCATTGCCGGCCAGGTCTGCGAGGTCGAGGTCCGCCGAGCGAGCGAAATACCGCCACGCATCGTCGGCGAGACCTATCCGCGCAGCAACGGCTGCCTGGACCGCCGCCGAAAGGGACGAGTCGCCCGTCGTGAGCGGGTCGTAGTAATCGAAGTCGGCCCGCTTCTGCTCGGTGGTCGATTCCTCGGGCAGCACGAAGTGCGCCATGACGACGTCTGCCTGCTTGAGAACCTGGTGTCGATAGATGACGAGAGGGTGGAAGTGGAGCAGCAGCGGATACTTCTCGGCCGGCGTCGACCAGTCCCACGATTGGCGCCCCATGAAGTCGGCGTCCTGAGCGGTCACGCCGAGGTCGTCGTCGATAGGGACGAACATGGCGTCGGCGGCCGCGGCCCAGGCGGCGAGCTCCTTGCCGTCGAATGCGACGTCGGCCGCCAGGTCGGAGAACCGCTCCGGCTGCTCGGCCTTCATGCGCTCGACGACCTCCACGGCGAACCGAAGGTTCATGCGAGCCATGAGGTTGGTGTACGCGTTGTCGTCCACGAGGGCGGTGTATTCGTCCGGGCCTGTCACCTGGTGGATGTGGAATATCCCGTCTCGATGGAATCCGAGCCCGGCCCACATCCGGGCGGTCTCGATCGCCATCTCGACGCCGCACTCCCACAGGAGCTCGTCGTCCCCTGTCCAACTGAGGTAGGTGCGCACACCTTGGACGACGTCGGCGTCGATGTGGTACTGCGCCGTGCCCGCCTCGAAGTAGGCGGACGCCTCCTCGCCCGAGATGGTCCGCCACGGGTAGAGCGCTCCGGGGACGCTCAGCGTCTCGGCCCGCCGGCGCGCCTCGGGGAGGATGCTGTGCCGATAGCGGATCACTTCACGAGCCGCTCCCGGGTTGGTCGCCGACAGGAATGCGAGAGCGAACACGTCCATGTCCCAGAAGTAATGGCCCTCGTAGGCCTGCCCCGTGAGACCCTTCGCTGGGATGCCGAGGCCGCTGACGAGCGCCGAAGCCTGGATGAGCTGAAAGATCGCCCAACGCAACGCCTGCTGGCCGATCGGGTCACCGTCGATCTCGATGTCGGCGGTCGACCACAACCCGGCGAGGGCCTCGACCTGCTCGCGCAGCAGAGCCTCGAAGGAGCCGGGTTCCGGCAGGGAAGAGACGGCGGCGGCACCGACGTCACCGCGCTCGTAAGCGGCGGCCACCGTGACTGCGACGGTGTCGCCGGGCGCCACATCGAGCTCGCCCCGACGGATCACATCGTCGGCGTCGGCGACCTCCCACGGGCCTGCCTCGAGGTCGCCTTCCACGCGCACCGCCGTCGCCAGACTCATCGACGACCATGTGGTCCGGTGCACCATCGAGACGACGTCTTCAGTGACGGATGCCTCGATGCGCTCGAGGATTCGCCTGTTGAACGAGCGTCCTCTGCGCGGGTCCGTCTCGACAGCCTCGATGACGAAGTGCTCGCGGTCCTGCCGATTGATGACGTGCGACGTCACGGCGATCCGTCCTGCCGCTCGAGGCGTGACCGAGACCCTCTGCGCCATGACGCCCCGTCTCCTCAGCGACACGATGCGCTCCCAGGTGGCAGCCAGCTCCGGCCACGCCGCTGTGGTCGTGAGCACGCCCGTGCGGAAGTCGAGCCGCCTCACGATATCGGCGTCCCCGAGGTCGAGGAGCTCGCCGTTCCAGGCCACCGTGAGCACCGTCGCGTCGGGGATGTACACGATCGTCTGGCCGACGTGGGCGTAGCCGTACGCAGTCTCCGGGTAGACGATCGGCCAGGTCTCGTAAAAGCCGTTGAGGAGGGCGCCCGGCTCGTGGGCTGGATGCCCCTGCTCGAAGCCACCGCGCACACCCAGGTTGCCGTTGCCGAGTGCGAAGAGCGACTCGTCGAGCCCTGCAACGGTGGGGAGACCCACCCTCGTGATCGCCCATTCCTCGGGTTCGAATGGATGGTCGGGCCACGAAGCCGAGGTCACGGCACGAGCTCGCCGAGGTCGGAGACGACGATGTCTGCCCCGGCGGCATGAAGCGCATCCGGGTCGCCGTGCCTGTCGACACCCACCACGAGCCCGAAACCACCCGCCCTTCCTGCTTCGACGCCGCTGATCGCATCTTCGACGACGACGCACCCGGCCGGAGGAGTGTCGAGACGTCTCGCCGCCTCGAGGAACGGATCGGGCTTCGGCTTCCCCCGCAGGCCCACCTCGGCTGCGACGATCCCGTCCACCCTGGCGTGGAACCTGTCGAGGATGCCGACGGAGCGCAGGACCGCTTCACAGTTCGCAGAGGCGGACACCACGGCGATCGGCATCTCGAGCTCGGCGAGGTGGTCGAGGAGCGCCAGCGAGCCCGGATACACGTCGGCGCCCTCGTCCTCGAGCACCGACTCGAAGAGGTCGTTCTTCAGGTTGCCGACCGCGCAAACGGTCTCGTATCCAGCCGGATCGCTCGGTTCTCCCCACGGGAGGTCGATCCCCCTCGAGTCGAGAAAGCTGGACACACCGTCGAAGCGGGGCTTGCCGTCCACGTAGCGGCGGTAGTCCGAGTCGATGTCGAAGGGCTCCAAGCCCTCCTCGTGCTGCTCCAGGAATGAGTCGAATGCCCTCCGCCAAGCTGCCGAGTGCACCTTGGCTGTAGCGGTGAGCACGCCATCGAGGTCGAACAGCACTGCTCGGTATCTTTGCCAGTCGACGATCGCCATGGTCGGCCGCAGGCTACCGGGCCGCGCCCGACCGGACCGCGCCCGACCGGACCGCGCACGACCGGTCGGTACGACGTGCCGGCGGACTCCTCGGCTCGACTCGGACCGCGATACCCGTCGATCCACGGCTCACGGATATGGGGCGAGCGACCCTTGACCACTCTGCGTGGTGATCCATACACTCCCACACGAGAGAAGGGACGCCGGTGCGACGAGCGCTCATAGTCACCGCAGCCGTGCTGCTGGTCTCCTCCGTTTCCGTGGCGGCTGCCTCCGCCAAGCCGAATCCGGAACGATCGTGGATCGTCACGCTCGCCCCGGGTGCCAAGGGCAACCGTAAGGCAATGGTCGACGCCGTCGACGGCGAGGTGGACCACGTCTTCAAGAAGGTCCTGAACGGCTTCTCGTTCCGCGGCACCGAGGCGGCAGCCCGTGCCATCGCCCGCAACCCGGCGGTGCAGAGCGTCACGCCGGACGGCGTGATGCGGATCGCAGAGCCCGCCCCGGACGGTATCGCCAGGATCGCGGCGAGCGCCGCCCACGCCGCCGGGTACGTGGGTGAGCAACCAGACGGGACGCCCGTGCGGATCGCGATCGTCGACACCGGGATCATGGCCACCCACCCGGACCTCGCCGCCAATGTCGACGTCGACCAAGGGATCAACTGCATCGACCAGACGAAGAGCCCGGCGGACGACCACGGCCACGGCACACACGTCGCCGGCACGGCCGCCGCCGCCCTCAACGGCGTCGGCGTTGTCGGCGGAGCGCCGAGCGCTTCGCTGGTCGCCGTGAAGTCCATCAACGCCGCAGGCTCCGGCACGGACGCCGAGATCATCTGCGGGCTCGACCACATCCTGGCTCTCTATCAGGCGGACGGCATCCCGACCGTCGTCAACATGAGCCTCGGTGAGGCGAGAGCTGAAGGGGCGGGATGTGACTCCTCTCCCCTCCACCAGGCGATCTGCCGGCTCGAGTCGGCGGGGATCGTTGTCGTCGCCGCGATCGGCAATGACTCGTCCGACGGGTCCAACTTCTTCCCAGCCGCCTATCCCGAGACGATCGCCGTATCTGCTTTCGTCGACCTCGACGGCACCCCTGCCGCGACCGGCTGCGACTTCCGGATCGACGTGTTCTTCCAATGCGACGAGACCCTCGCCTCGTTCAGCAACTACGGGTCCCGCGTCGACGTGACCGCCCCCGGAACCTGGATCACTTCGACGACGCTTGGTGGCGGCTACGGGGACAACTCCGGGACGTCGATGGCTTCCCCGCACGTTGCCGGTGTGGCTGCCCTTCTCCTTGGAGCCAATCCCGGGCTGCTCCCCGGTGAGGTGAAGGACATCCTGCGCGACACGGGCGAGTGCCCGGACGGTTCCGAAGCGGGGGCTGCCACGTGCGCCGGGCACGGCCAGTGGCAGATGAGCGCCTTCTTCGGGGGCACCAACCCCGACCCCGACGGGATTCCCGAGCCATTGGTGAACGCCATGCGCGCCGTGGACGCGGCCGCCGGAGCCGTACCCGGCGACGCCCGCCCGACCGTCGCCATCGCATCGCCTGCTGGCGGAGCCGTCGTCTCCGGCGCCGCCTCGCCCATCACGGCGACTGCCACGGACGACAACGGCGTGTCGCAGGTCGAGTTCCTCGTCGACGGCGCGTCGATCGGGGTCGACACGTCCGAGCCATACGAAGCGACCTGGGACACGACGGCGGCACCGGACGGGCCGCACACGGTGGCCGCCACTGCGACCGACACGGTCGGCCAGACGAGGACGGCCCAGGTCGAGGTCGTCGCCGACAACGCTCCGCCCGCCGTCGCCATCACCTCACCGGTGCCCGGCGAGGCCGTCTCGGGGACGTTCACCGTGACGGCTGACGCGTCCGACCCCAGCGGAGTCGCCCGGGTGGACTTCGCCGTCGACGGGCAGGCCATCGGAACGGACGACGCGGCGCCGTTCTCCGCTGCGTGGGACACGACCGGCTTGCCCGACGGGCCGCACGCCGTCACGGCAACGGCCGTCGACAACACCGGAGCTCAGGCGTCGGATCAGGTTTCCGTGACGGTGGACCAGAGCGTCCCGTCGCACGCTGCGGTTGGGTATCTGGGGTTTGGGTCTGATGGGCGGTGGGGTCAGGACGGGTTCTCTGCGTCGTCGGCTGCGAAGTCGTTCTCGTGGCCGGGCGCCGACAGCTTCGAGGTGTCGATCGACGTCGAGGTGGGTGCCC